>CAXMSM010000060.1:0-3221 GCA_964195655.1 uncultured Gammaproteobacteria bacterium
ATGTACGCGATGAAGATGGCCGCCGCCAGGGCCGAGGATCCGGGCGACGACATTGTCACCACGTTGATCCAAGCCGACATCGACGGCCATAAGCTCTCCGATGACGAGTTCGCTTTCTTCGTCATCCTCCTAGCAGTTGCCGGCAACGAGACAACCCGCAACTCCATTACCCAGGGCATGATCGCCTTTACCGAATTCCCCGACCAGTGGGAGCTGTTCAAGAAGGAACGCCCCTCCACCGCCGTCGACGAAATCGTGCGCTGGGCGACGCCCATCACTGCGTTTCAACGGACCGCACTTGAGGACTACGACATATCTGGCGTGCACATCAAGAAGGGTCAGCGCGTGGCGATGTTCTATCGTTCAGCTAACTTCGACGAGGAGGTCTTCGACGATCCATTGACCTTCAACATCCTCCGGAACCCCAACCCTCACGTGGGATTTGGCGGGACCGGCGCGCATTACTGCATTGGCGCAAACCTTGCACGGATGACGATCGAGCTCATGTTCAATGCAATCGCCGACCACATGCCCGACCTGACGCCCCTCACGAAGCCCGAAAGGTTGCGTTCCGGCTGGCTCAACGGCGTCAAGCACTGGAAGGTCGACTACCAGGCCCCTACGTCGGCCCGGCGCTCGGCACCACATTGAGCAGGCGACCGAAATTCGCCGGATGGGTTTTGTTCCCCGACGACTTGCGTACCGTGGCGCGGCCGCCATCGGAGGGGCGTTCGACCTGGAGCACCATTCCGCACCCCACGCCGCAATATGCGCACAGCGTATTCACGGCGCCCGCAGAATCACCGCCGCCGGGACTTGTCGCAGACATCTCTCCACCCTGCCCGGACGACAGATCCAACGGATCACCTGGCTGTTAGCCCAATATTACGATGTCCTCACTGCGTGCTTGCGACAAGGCGAACTGGCCAGGGGCTGAAGCCGTCACCATCGCGCAATTCGCTGACGCGCTTAGGTAGGACGGGCCTGAATGGCGACCGTGCTCGCAACGGAACGTGTGACGGCCGATGCTGCCTTGGCTGCGTGAGTGCAGTTTCTTGCTCGACGTGCTCAGGTCGAATGTCAAGTGACGGAACTACGTTAGTCGAGTCGGTCAGCGTCGACGATGATGATCCGGCCGAGAGGGTCGTAAGTTGAGGCGCGCTAGAAAGAAATGACACGAACTTGAGACAGAACTCAGACGACACGCAGTGAGACTCGGTCGATTGCTCCAGGTCAGCGCGCCGCGAGATGACACGCAAATCGAGAACCTACACTGTTGTCGGGGGTTGGCGATAGGTTGCGCGGCGTGAGGCTCAGCATGACGCACAGCGGAGCGGGTGACATGCGCGACCGCGTGGCTGAGGTGTTGAAAAACACCGCGGTCTCAGTGGATAACGTCGACGCGGCTGCGCACGCTCAGATCGCGCTGGTCGGCGAGCGCACACCGGCGGCACTGGCTGTGATCACGACCGCCGCCGGGAACGTACCCATGCTAGTTACCGGGGCGACTGAAACCCGCCGACGCTGTACCGACTGCTGGCCAAAATGACCCGCGCGGCTGAGATCGTGCACCGTGCCATCCAGGCCAGCGGTGGCCTCGGCGAGCCGTGGTGCTGCGCCGGCGACCGGTGGCCGGACGCGATCCGCGTCGGCAACCGGCTGATTGTGGTCGAAACGGATTGCGACACATACGGAACACCGGCGGCACTCGGCTGGCTGATCACCGTCTACGCGGTGCCTGACGATGGTGGGACTGCCGCACCTGTCGCGGTCCTCGCCAAGGACAACGACGACGCGGTTCCGACGCTCACGTCGTTGATACATGAAACCGGCCGACCGATGACGTGGACACGGGAAAGGCCGCGCCTGTACAGGTCTGGCGAGTACCTCGTCGGACAGCTCGATACCAGTGAGTGGTTCGCGGAAGGTCCGGGCGTCGATCGGTGCTTCGATCACAAGGCTGAGGCCCAGGCCGCGTGCGACTCCGCACGCCGGGTAGGCAGTTACGCCGCTGGGGTCACGAACGTCCGTGAGAACGGCGGGTTTCGACGTTCGGCAGCCGGGAGGAAATGACACGAAACTGAGGTAGCCTCGGATGACATCGCCTGAGACAACAAGCGTCGCCGAAGGTCAGGGCGCCGCAATATGACACGGAATTTGAGAACCTACAGACTGTAGGGTCTCAATTTTGACTGCACTTTCTCACGTTTAGCTGCACCAAAACTGCACTTGTGCAGCGAACTTGAGACGCGGCCGTCAGAATGGGGACGTCAGCAGCGAAGTCAGACAAGCTCCCCAACTTGCTCTCATCCACCCCGCACAGCCGGTTGCTCCAGAACGGCACGTGTTCCCGCGCAAACCGGATCTGGTCACGACAGGCATCTACCAGCCACGCCTCCTGCGTCGCTTGATCCATGGTGTCGAGAACTGGGTCGTCGAGTCTGGGCACTGCACGCATTGTGCATCAACGACTTCGACGTAGACGGTTGTACGTTTATACCCTGTGCGAGTCCCTCGTAGATCTTGCGTCCGCGGCCGTAGTTGGCGGCGATGGCCTGCTCCGCATGTGCAACGAACAATCCGGCCCATCCGCGCGTTTCTTGTAGGGAATGAAGTGTTTCGTGAGACAAACCCCGGTGCAGTCCGCGCTCCATTCATCTCAGGCCGCACACCTAGCGGGATAGGCAGGCAGCCGCACCCCAGGGGCGCATACCAGGGCGACGCGGATCGGGTTGGGGCAGGCGTGCGGCCAAACGCATTAAGAACGGAAGCCGGTCGAGTCGATATGCCACCTCGGCCAACGGTTCCACCTCGGCCACCCGCCAACCGAGGTCTTCAAAGAACGCCACGCCGTTGTCGGGTGCAAACCTAAATGGCGCACTCTGCAGCATGCCGGTCTTCTTGTTCATCAGCCGCTTCAATCCTGGGCTAACGAAATCAAGCGTCCACCAAGCAACCTCGGGCCGGTTGAGCGTCGCCGAAAACTCGACGACATCGCTCTCCTCGAGGTACATCAGCAAGCCTTCAGTCAGCACTAGGGCCTTCGACGCGCCGGCTAGGGCCTGGTCCAGGAACGCGGCGCGGGCGCGTGTATCGGCGAGGTCGACAGCGGTGCGAGTAAGCCGGCATCGCGGCGTCTCATCGGCAAGCAGCTGCGTCTTCTCGGCCAAAAGGCCCGGCAGATCGGCCTCTACCCACTCAAATTCGGAGGGGAGGTTCAA
>CAXMSM010000061.1:0-13382 GCA_964195655.1 uncultured Gammaproteobacteria bacterium
GTCTGACGGTTGGGGCTGCCCGCCCGGCATCCACGGACGCCAATGGGGTACCCAGCCGCGCACATTCCGCCGGTATTCCTGGTATTCGCTTCCGTACTGTCGACCGAGAACAGGTTCCTCGTAAAGGTGCACGAATGATGCAAACGCGGTCCAGACGATCGCGGCGTACAGCAGCAGGCCAAGACTTCCGAACACCAACGCCTGACCGACGATGACGAGGACCACTCCGACATACATCGGGTTGCGTACATATCGATTGAACCCGTCGACTACTAGACGCTGGGTTGGCGCAATCGGCATAGGCGTTCCGCCCGCCTTAACGAACTCCACGAATGCGTGCACCACTGGGATGAGTCCGACGACAATCAGCAGCGTGCCAAGAATCTGAGCCACCCGCCATAGCGCGCTGGTGCCGGGTATGTCCCAGCGGGTAATAAGCCACGGGATGAGCCCCGCGACGGTGCCTGGGGCCACCACAAAAAATGCCGCCGTGGCTACTCCGGCTGCGGACCTTCTCATCGGCTATTCCTTATCGCTCTTTGCCGGCTCACCGTTCACATCGTGTAGGCAAGTTTGCGTGCGGCGGTGTCGCCCCACTGGTCGTCGCCGGTCCAGGTGATCTTCCCTGCATCGATCTGAGCCTGGGGATCGACGCGACCAGCGGCCAGCATCATGAAGGTCTGAAGGTCGGCTGTTACCTCGACGTCGGGCGAGTCCACCGAGTCGACTACTCGCGCGCGACCGTCGACAAGCACTGCGAGGTCGCGTTCCACTCCCCCCTCCGTACCCTCTTTCGAGCCACCAGTGACGTGGAACACGATCGACATGCCGTCGGGCAGTCCGATCTTCTTCCCGACGATGTAGCCGATGGAGCCCGCCACCTCGGCCAGCGCGATCTCGGCGGCCAACCCCGCGTTGTCAAGTTGCTCACCCATCGGAATGGCGATATCGCGTGCATGCACCCACATGTCGAAAATACGGATCTGAAGAAATGCGCCGTAGGTTCTGACGGCGGCCGGGGTGATCGACGGCAAATCGACGACCGACGGGTCCAGCGACCGCAGGTGCGCGAGGCGCGACGCTGTGACCTCTGCGACCCGCGCGGCGTACTCGACTTGATCGAGCCCGGCTACTTCGGCCTGGAAGGTCGCAATCTTGCCGAGTGGCGGCGGGTTCTCGGTTGATGGCGCCCAGCCGTCGAGTGCGCTCTCCACGCCCATCACGTGGGTAATCACGCCGCGCACATCCCAGTCGGGGCACAGCGATTGAAGCCCGAGCTGATCTTCGGTCAGTCGCTCGTTCAGCCGGTTGTAGTGATCGAACAAATCCGCGTGGACCTTGATGTAGTCGCTCAGATTCGGGGTGCTCATCGTGCTGGTTTCTCCTTGCTCTGCCATTCGCGGGCTTCTAAATAGGGACGGAAGACACCGGCGATGTGAACCATGTCGGCGTCGGTCTTCGGGGTTTTCAACTCGTAGAGGTAGGGCACCCTGCTGTAGGCGACCGTCAGGTCCCACAGATCGAGTGCGTCGGTACCGGTCGGAGCGGGCGCGACGACGGGGCCGTAGACGTGACGATCGTCGTTGAAGACGAGCGTCGGGACTCCGAAGCCGCCGCGGGCAACGACGGCGTCGTGGTCAGCCTTCACCTCGTCATGAGTGGTCGGGTCATCGATGGCAGCCTGCACGACCGATGGATCGAGACCAAGCTCGGCGCAAATCTCGGCGGCTACCTCGGGACGATGGGGTTTCCGTGACTCCTCGTGCAGCGCCCGCCCGGCCGCCTCGTAGAAGCGGTCGCAATCGCTCATCGAGGAGCGACGTAGCATCGCGGCGACGCGCATCATGCCCCAGCCATAGGACCACTCGCGTTCCCAGGGGTGCTTCTTTCCCTCTTCGCGGTTGATCTCCTCAAGCGAGAAGAACCGCCAATCGATCTGCAGCGGCACACTCTCGCGGACCGTTCGAATCCACTTCGAGGTTTGGTACGCCCACGGGCATATCACGTCGAAATGGAACGCGACCGAGACGGGTTCAAGATCAGACATGTTGTATTCCAGACAAAGTCACCTCCTTGACGATAGTGGCCGCCGGGTTTGAAGAGTCCAACGCCGAGGATTTGCCGATTCACGGTCAACCGAGGACGACCGGGAGTTGTTTGAGGCGCCTCCAGAAGGGCAAGGGATGGACCTGCAAATCGGAGGGGTCCACGGCCAGCTGCAGGCCGGGGAATCGGGTGATGAGGTTGCTGATCGCCACGCGAGTCTCCATCCGGGCCAGGTTGGCGCCCAGGCAGAAATGGGGCCCCTTGCTGAACGCGATGTGGTAGTTCGGCGCGCGGGTGATGTCGAAGACGTCCGGATTCTCGAACACCTCGGGGTCGCGGTTGGCCGAAGCCAACAGCGGGATCGCCATGGCGCCGCGCGGGATGGTGACGCCGTGCAACACCACCTCTTCGGAGGCGTAGTTGGGTTTGGTGCCACCGATGGTGCCCGTGAAGCGCAGGATCTCCTCCACCGCGGAATTGATCAACTCCGGATCGTTCTTGAGCAGCTCCAGCTGATCGGGATGGGTTAGCAGGGCGGCGACGCCGTTGGCAATCAGGTTGTAGGTGGTCTCGTAGCCGGCGACCACAAGGGTGAACACCATCGCGACGACCTCGTCCTCGGACAGGCTGTCGCCGTCCTCGCTCGCGTGGATAAGCCCGGTCATGATGTCCTCGGCCGGATCATTGCGACGCCGCTTGATCAGTTCACGAACGAAGTCGATGACGGGCTCCATCTTGGCCGCCATCTGCTCCAGCCCGAATTCGACCATCCCGTTCATGACGAGATTCATCCCGTCGTGGAAGCGACCCCGGTCGGCTTCTGGCACACCGACCATTTCACTGATCACGGTGACCGGTATGGGCAACGCGTAGTCCTCAAGCACATCGATCCGCTGTCCGGAGCTGACCCCGTCGAGCAACTCGCGGGTGATCTGCTCGGTGCGGTCGGTCAGACGGGCGATCGCCTTGGGCGTGAACGCCCGGCTGACCAGCTTGCGCAGCCGCATGTGCTCCGGATCGTCCATCAGGATCATGCTGTCAGTGGCGATGAATTTCAGTGCTTTGGGAATGGGCAGCGGTTCAGAACCCTCCACGACACGGCGGAACCTCTGATCGGTGGTGAGGTCTACGCAGTCCTTGTAACGGGACAGCAGGTAGACGTCCTGACCGCCCGTGTACGGCAGTTGCGCACGGAGTACCGGCGTATCTCGGCGCAGCCGCTCGTAGGTGGGGAACGGATCAGCCACGAACTCTGGACTGTCCAGCGTGATCGAGGGGGTGCTCGACGCATCCTGGGTCGTGCTCATCATTGACTCCTTGCGCTCACGACCGCCAGCACCGGACTTCCGCGGCCGGAGAGGCACCCAAAAATCGATGTAGTGTCAGAGTACTGTGATTTCAGAGTACACTGAAAGTTGCGAGGTTCGGCAGGCCTCCGCCAGGCGGCGAGTTCAACCCTCAGGCGCTGACGTCATGGGCAACCCGCTCCGCGCGCCGCTATCTCTGGATGTATTTTCAGAGTACAGTGAAAGTTGTGAGCGTGAATAGCGGCAGTGCCAACGACGCTGCTTCGGCTGCCGAAATAGACGTCGAAATCATGGAATTCGTCGAGCAACTCGGCGGATTTTTCGAGTCCAACGGCTTGACCCGCCTGGCTGGTCGGCTGCTCGGATGGCTGCTGGTCTGCGATCCCGAGCGGCAGTCCTCCGAGGAACTCGCCGTGGCATTGAACGCCAGCAGTGGTGGAATAAGCACCAACGCCCGCATGCTGATCCAATTCGGCTTCATCGAACGACTCGGCGTCGCCGGTGATCGCCGCACCTATTTCAGGTTGCGGCCAAACGCATTCGCCGCCGGTGAGCGACAGCGCATCCGAACCATGGCCGATCTGCAGACTCTCGCCGACGCCGG
Organism: uncultured Gammaproteobacteria bacterium; assembly: GCA_964195655.1. Taxonomy (GTDB): domain Bacteria; phylum Actinomycetota; class Actinomycetes; order Mycobacteriales; family Mycobacteriaceae; genus Mycobacterium. The sequence goes on from CAXMSM010000061.1 coordinate 3,958, forward strand.
ATTGCATGCGCTGCGCGATGCCCCACCCCAGCGGAGTCGCAGAATCCAGGAGATGCGTGAACTGACCGCCTACATGGAAGCCCTGCTGACCGACGGGTTGGAACAGTTCCAAAGCCAGACAACCGGGAACAGCACATGAGGAAGTCCGCGATTTGGACCGAAGGGCTGACGAAAACCTTCGGCGACGTCACCGCGATCAAGAATCTGAACCTGGAGGTAACCCGCGGCGAAGTGTTCGGCTTCCTGGGTCCCAACGGCGCCGGCAAGTCCACCACCATCCGCACCCTGCTCGACCAGATCCGGCCCACGTCTGGGCGGGCCGAGATCTTGGGGATGGGCTGCCATGTCGACTCGCTACAGATCCGTCGCTCCATCGGATACGTACCCGGAGATCTAGCCCTGTATCCGAAACTGACTGGTGCGCAAACACTTCAATACTTCGCACGGCTGCGCGGCGGGGTCGACCAACGATATGTCGACAAACTCGCCGAACGACTCGGCGCCGACCTGACCCGCAAGGTCGGCGACTACTCCACCGGCAACAGACAGAAAATCGGCCTGATACAGGCATTCATGCACCGACCGGACTTGCTAATCCTCGATGAACCCAATGCCGGACTGGATCCGCTGGTCCAGCAGGAGTTCCACACTATGGTCGAGGAGGTGCGAGACGACGGACGCACCGTGTTCCTGTCCTCGCATACTCTCTCTGAAGTCGAACGTGTCGCCGACCGCGTCGGCATCATCCGTCAGGGCGAGCTTGTCGTGGTCGAACGCGTCGATGAACTCAAGCGAAAAGCCATCCGCCGCATCGACTTCGAGTTCTCCACAACGATTCCCGCTGACCTGTTCGAAGGTGTGCCAGGCGTGCACAGCGCCGACGTGGACCATCGTCACGCGCAGGTGTCATTCGACGGATCGGTCAACGGAATCCTCAAGGCGGCCATGACCCGCGAAGTGGTCAACCTCAATAGCCGCGAATCCGATCTGGAAGAAGTGTTTCTCACCTACTACCGCACCGACGTCGACGGGAGCGCCGCGCGAGAAAATCGGGCCTCCCATGTCTAACGCAGTTCTGGCCAAGGATCTGGCCGAGCGCCGACTGCCCGTTGTGGCCCTGAGCTCCGTCCTAGTCATCTTCACAGTCCTGGCGCTGGCCATCAGTGCAGGCATGCAGGAGACGATCACTAACATCACCGAGGGCTTCCCAGACGCGCTGAATGCCTTCATCGGCGCCGATGTCCCCGGCGGCTACGTCGTCGGCGAGGTATTCAATCTGATCGCCCCCTTGGCGCTGGTGGCCTACGCGGTCTTGACCGGAGCCTCCGCCGTCGCCGGCGAGGAAGAACACGGCACGATGGATCTGCTTGCCGCACAACCGGTAACCCGCCGCGCCATCCTCGCTGAGAAGACCGCCGGGCTCGGAATCGCGCTACTCACTGCCGTGGTGACGTTCGGTGCGGCGGCTGCCGTGTCGTCGGCCTTCTTCGGAATCGGGGTGGGTGCCGCAGGCATCGTCGCGACCTGCGTGCACCTGTTCATGCTGGCGGCCACGTTCGGTTCTTTGGCGTTGGCCATCGGAGCAGCCACCGGCCGCCCCAGCCTGGCCGCAGGCATCGCCGGGGTGGTCGCTGCGATCAGCTACGTCACCAAAGCGATGCTGCCCATCGCCGGTCTCGATTGGTGGACTCCACTCAGCCCCTGGCACTACTACGCGGGATCCGATCCGCTACTCAACGGCTTCAGTCTCGGGCATTTATTGGTGCTGGCGGTGCTCACCGTCGGCGCTCTGGCGGTCGCGTTCGCCGCCTTCGAACGTCGGGATCTCAAGGGATGACTGCTCTCGGGACGACCCCACACCGTCATCGTCGCGTCACAGCCACTCGGGTCGATCGCGGCAGGATGGTCGGCGCACTGCTCGCCAAGTCGGTCACCGACCGACTCACACTGGCCGGGATCGTCGGCCTCCTGATGGTCGCGATGGGCGCGTTCGTCGGCGCGCTGTACCCACCGCTGCGCGAGACGTTTGCCGACCTGCCATCGGATTTCGCCGACATCATCGGAAAGGCACTTCCAGGCGGGGATCTCACGTCCGGAACCGGCTTCGCCAACGCCGAACTGATGTCGATCGTGGCCCCAGTCGGGGTCATCGCGGTCGCCGTGATCTCCGCCGCCCGCGCGACCGCAGGGGAGGAAGAGGACAAGACCCTTGGTGTCCTGCTCGCCGCTCCGGTCGGGCGGCTGAGGTTCCTGTTCACCAAGGCCGCGGCGGTGGTGATCCACGTCCTCATCGTCGGATTGTTACTAGCGGTCGGGATCGTCCTGGGCAACATGATCGGAGACCTGGGCATTACTGCTAACGGCGTCATTGGTGCCACGGCGCACACCGCGATGCTTGGCATCCTGTTCGGGATGATCGCCATCCTCATCGGAGCTGCCACCGGCAACCGGCGACTCACCAGCGCCGCTACCGGCGGATTAGCCGCCCTCGCCTTTGCGATCAGCACCTTCCTGCCACTGTCCAGCAGCCTCGCCGGCGGCGCCAAAGTCAGCCCCTGGTACTACTTCAATGCCTCCAACCCGCTGGTCGACGGCGCCGACCCCGGCCACCTCATCGTCCTGGCCGTGATGACCGTCATCCCAGCGGCTATCGCCGCCGTGATCTTTCACCGTCGCGATCTCCGCGGCTGACGAGAGGAAACATGAGCACACCGACAGACACATACATCAGTGAGCCGATCACGGTCGGCAGCACCGAAGTGACCACCTTCGCCGCCGAGGACATCACCCTGCACGGGGTCACAATCCCACACGGGTCTCTCATGTTGCCGCTGTTGGGGTCGGCTAACCGCGACCCGGACCAGTTCGACGATTCCGACACTTTCGACATCACACGTAGGCCGAACAATCACCTCGCGTTCAGCCGGGACAATCACTTCTGCCTGGGCGGGCACCTCGCGCGGATTGGAGACCAAGATCGCGATCACCAATCTCATCGAACGTTTCCCCAGCGTGAGGCCGGCCGTCGACCCGTCCGAGCTGAAACTCCTGCCGATCCCGCTGATGAACCGGCTCGACGGGCTTCCCGTAGTTCTGGCCTAACGGGCGCGACGCAAGCCTCCCCGGTCGCGCCTCGAACTCCGTGCTACACACGACAACTGTGAGCACACTTGCCGATCAGACCCGATGGATGGACGCAATCGACCAGGCGGCGCTGGTCGCCTCCGGCGAGGTGTCGCCGGGCGAACTACTGGAAGCTGCAATCCAACGCATCGAACGTATCGACCCGGTGACCAACGCTGTCGTGATCCGCTGGTTCGACCACGCGCGCGATACCGCCGGCGGGAATCTGCCCGACGGTCCGTTCCGTGGTGTGCCGTTCCTCATCAAGGACCTCTTCGCGGCCTATGCCGGACAGCGGATCAGCAACGGCAACGTCGCATTGAAGGATGCGCATGTCGTCTCAAACGTGGACACCACGCTGGTCAGCCGCCATCGCCGGGCCGGCCTCGTCATCGCCGGGCGGACGAACAGCCCCGAACTCGGCAGCGTGCCGACCACCGAGCCGATCGCGTGGGGACCGACCCGCAACCCGTGGGACACCACCCGCACACCCGGGGGTTCCAGCGGCGGCGCCGCAGCAGCGGTCGCCGCCGGCATGGTTCCGTTCGCCCACGCCAGCGACGGCGGCGGGTCCATTCGCATTCCGGCGGCGTGTTGTGGGCTGGTAGGGCTCAAGCCGAGCCAGGGCAGGATCACGCTCGGCCCGATCCGCGCCGAGACCGGCCTGTCCGTCGAGCATTGCGTGAGCAGGACCGTTCGCGACTCCGCCGCACTTCTGGATGCGACGCACGGACCGGGGATCGGCGACAGCGTCATCGCTCCCGCACCGGCGCGGCCGTACGTCGACGAGTTGGGCGCGGATCCCGGGCGGCTGCGCATCGGCATTCTCGACCACCACCCTCAGGGCGAGTGGGTTGCCCCCGAGTGCACCGCGGCCGCCCAAGCGGTTGGCTCGCTTCTCGAATCGGTGGGCCACAACGTCGAGCCCGCCTGGCCTAAGGCTTTGGAAGACAACACCCTCAGCACTATTTTCACCGCGCTCTGGAGCGCGAACATGGGAATGTCACGGCGCCTGTTCTCAGAGCAGCTCGGCCGCCCACTCGTGGACGGCGACCTCGAACCGATGAACCAGGTCCAGGCCGACTTCGCCGACAACTTCAGCTCGGTGGACTACGCACTCGCACTGTCGGCGGTCAGCCAATACCGGCGTGCAGTGCAGTCGTGGTGGCATGAGGGTTGGGATCTGCTGCTCACACCCACGCTCGCGGAGCTGCCAATCCCGCTGGGCACGATCGGCAACGACCCCGAAAATCCGATGAGCGCGATGGAGCGCGCCGGCCAGTTCGTGCCATTCACTCCGCCGTTCAACATGAGCGGCCAACCGGCCGTCAGCCTCCCGCTGGAGTGGACCACCGGTGGCCTGCCGGTTGGTGTGCAACTGGTCGCCGGCTATGGTCGCGAAGACCTACTGTTCCGCGTTGCCAGCCAGCTCGAACAAGCCAATCCATGGGCCGGTCGCACGCCGAACATCTGATATCTGGCATCTGATGGCGCCCCGCCAATTCATTTGGCACGCAGCAGCTTCGGCCGCAGTCGGCTCGGTGCGATCTCGATGCCCACTTCGAGGTCATCGGCCAGTCCGTCGGCGCAGCGCACGAGGCCGGTGGCGTCAATCCGGTAGGGCGCCTGCCCGAACTCGCCTATACGTCCGGCGGCGCGCTTCAGAACTGTTGCCGCACCTCGGATGTTGCCCCGCTGAATGTGTGTGATACCCACGGCAAGCTGTGCCAAACCCTGCCAGAGCGACCGTTCGTCATCCGGTGCGCTCTTCCAGGCCGCTTCCAGTACCTCGTGTGCGTGGAAGGCCAGCCCGTCGTCGAGGAGATCCTGTGCATAGCGCAGGTATCCCTGCGGCGACAGGTCGAGGTCCTCGGGAATCCGGGGTACACCCTCGACTCCGTAGGCCAGCGGTCGTCCTAACGCGTCCCGTTGTCGGCTGTTGCTAGCCCGCCCCGATTGATCACGATCACGCTCAGCCACCTCGCCATCGTCGCACTTTCAACTTGCGCTGAGCCACCCCCTTTAGTCACTCCGTTAGTTGTAGTACGGTGCCGGACATGAGCTCGTCGGACGTGTGGATCCTCGGCGGATATCAGAGCGATTTCGCCCGCAACTTCGACCGTGAGGGCCTCGGCTTCGCGGAATTGACCAGTGAGGTCGTCGACGCGACGCTCGACGCCGCCACCATCGACGCCGCTGACATCGACGTCATCCACGTCGCTAACGCGTTCGGCGAGCTGTTCGCCCATCAAGGTCATCTGGGCGCCATGCCGGCCACTGTGAACGACGCGCTCTGGGGTACTCCCGCCACCCGCCATGAGGCGGCGTGCGCGTCGGGCAGCGTGGCGGTGCTGGCGGCAGCCGCCGACCTCCGCGCCGGCAACTACCGGACTGCGCTGGTGGCCGGGATCGAGCTCGAGAAGACCGTGCCCGGCGATACCGCGGCGACGATTCTCGGTGCCGCGGCGTGGACCGGCCATGAAGGCCAGGATGCCAAGTTCATGTGGCCGCACATGTTCGAGAACGTCGCCGCCGAGTACGACCTGCGCTACGGCATCGACGAGACCCACCTGCGCGCCATAGCGGCACTCAACTTCGCCAATGCCCACGCCAACCCCAACGCCCAGACACGCGACTGGGCAGTTCCCGAGCCTCTGACCGACGACTCGGTATCCAACCCGGTCGTCGAAGGCCGATTGCGCCGGTTCGACTGCAGCCAGATCACCGACGGCGGTGCCGGCGTCGTACTGGTTAACGACAACTGGCTGCGGGACCACCCGGAGGCCCGACCCCTGGGCAGGATCGACGGCTGGGGTCACCGCACTGTTGGTCTGGGCCTGCGACAGAAGCTCGACCGCTCGCGCAAGGACCCGGCCGAGCAGTACGTCCTCCCCCATGTCCGCCATGCCGTCGTCGATGCCTTCGACCGGGCGCAGGCCACCCTCGATGACGTGGACGGATTCGAGGTGCACGACTGCTTCACCCCCAGCGAATACCTCGCGATCGACCACATCGGGCTGACCGGCCCAGGTGAATCGTGGAAAGCCATCGAGAACGGCGAGATCGAGATCGGTGGCCGCCTACCCATCAACCCCAGCGGCGGGCTGATCGGCGGGGGACATCCCGTCGGCGCCTCCGGCGTGAGGATGCTGCTGGATGCCGCGCGACAGGTCAGTGCCACCGCGGGCGACTATCAGGTCGAAGGCGCAAAAACGTTCGCAACGCTCAACTTCGGCGGCAGTACCGCCACCACCGTCAGCTTCGTCATCGGGAGACCGCAGTGAGCCTTCACACCCACCCAGAGGTCATCGGCAAGTTCCTGTCCACCCTTCCCGAGCAGGACGATCATCCCTACCGCACCGGACCGTGGCGGCCACAGACCTCCGAGTGGGACGCCGATGACCTGACCGTGGTCGAAGGCGAGATCCCACACGATCTCGACGGCGTTTACCTGCGCAATACGGAGAACCCGTTGCACCCAGCACTGAAGAACTACCACCCGTTCGACGGTGACGGCATGCTACACATCGTCGGGTTTCGGGATGGGAAGACCTTCTACCGCAACAGGTTTATCCGTACCGATGCATTCTTCGAGGAGAACGCAGCCGGCGGGCCGTTGTGGCCGGGCATCGGCGAACCCGTGGAGCTGGCCCGCCGTGACTACGGTTGGGGCGCACGAACTCTGATGAAGGACGCGTCGTCCACCGACGTCACCGTCCACCGCGGTGTCGCATTGACCAGCCACTACCAGTGCGGTGACCTGTACCGCACCGACCCGTGCACCGGCGAAGCCCTGGGCAAGGAGAGCTGGCACGGCGCCTTTCCGTCCGACTGGGGTGTGTCCGCCCACCCGAAGGTCGATGACCGGACCGGCGAGCTGCTGCACTTCAGCTATAGCAAGGAGGCCCCTTACCTGCGCTACGGCGTCATCAGTGACAGCGGCCAGCTCGTGCACCGCGTCGATGTCCCGCTGCCGGGGCCACGATTGCCGCACGATATGGCGTTCACCGACAACTACGTGATACTCAACGACTTTCCGATGTTCTGGGATCCGGCGCTGCTCGAACACAACGTCCACCTCCCGGGGTTCCACCGCGACATGCCGTCCCGGTTCGCCGTCGTCCCGAGGCGCGGCGACACCTCACAGATCAAATGGTTCGAGGCGGACCCCACCTATGTGCTGCACTTTCCCAACGCCTACGAGGACGGTGACGAAATCGTGCTCGACGGATTCTTCCAGGGCGATCCCGAACCCGTCGATGACGGACTCGGCGACAAATGGCGGCGGAGATTCCGGTTTCTGGCCATCGACCGTATGCAGACCCGGCTGCACCGATGGCGCTTCAACCTTGTCACCGGCCAAGTCCGCGAGGAGCAATTGTCGGACAGCGTTACTGAATTCGGCATGATCAACTCCGAATACGCGGGGCGTGACTACCGCTACACCTATGCCGCAACCGGCAAGCCCGGCTGGTTCTTGTTTGACGGCCTGGTGCGCCACGACCTCAAGACCGGCACCGAACAACGCTTCGCCTTCGGCGACGGGGCATTCGGCAGCGAGACGGCGATGGCGCCTCGTGTGGGAAGTGCCGCTGAGGACGACGGGTACCTGGTGACGCTCACCACTGACATGGCCGCGGACGCCTCGTACTGCCTGGTGTTCGACGCGTCTCAGATCGACGCTGGACCGGTGTGCAAACTCGCTCTACCCGAACGCATATCGAGTGGAACCCACTCGACCTGGGCATCGGGGCCCGACCTTCGCCGTTGGCGGGAGACCGACAGCGCGGCCGCCGCGATCGGCTTGTAGTTGGCGCAACGCCCCAATGCCGTGGCCCGAATGCTCGGGGTGCTCGGCGATGAATGGACGCTACTGATCATTCAGCAAGCGTTGCTGGGCGCCACGCGCTACGGCGAATTCGCCACTGCGCTGCCCGTTTCGAACTCGGTGCTGACCGGTCGGCTGCAATCGCTGGTCGCCGGCGAACTACTCGTCCGCCGTGAGTACCAGACCAATCCCCCGCGTGCAGAATATCCGGTGACGGCACGGAGTCGGTCGCTGTGGCCGATGCTGACGTCGATCTGGGAATGGGAACGCCGCTGGGTGCCCGCCCATGCCCAGCGGCTGCCCGGAATGCGCCACGACGTGTGCGGCGGTGACTTCGCGCCGAAGATTACCTGCAAGGCGTGCCAAGCCGCGGCGAGCGAGAAAGATGTTGTGGCGCAGTGGGGACCGAGTGGATCCTGGGAGCGGTCTGTTCCATCCACCACGAACCGCCGGCGTTCGGGCACCCGCCGCGATAGCACGGGTTTGCTGTTTCCACAGACCATGAGCGTGATCGGTGACCGCTGGGCGTTCGCGCTGCTGGTCGCCGCGTTCGTCGGTGCCGCCAGGTTCACCGAATTCCAGTCTCAGCTCGGTGCTCCGCCCGGCACGATCGCAGACCGGCTGGCAGTCTTCGCGGTCGAAGGGATTCTCGTCAATACGGCGGGGCGTTACCAGCTGACCGAGAAGGGTCGGGCTTTCTTTCCTGTGCTCGTGACCGCATTGCAGTGGGCGCAGCGGTGGTATCCCGACTTCGAGGGACCCGCGGTGGTATTGACACATACAGCGTGCGGCCGCGAGTTCAGACCTGTTCTCGTCTGCGACCAGTGCGCAGCGGCCTTACGTGGGGCGCAGGTGGCTCCGGTTTAACGACACCAGCAGCTTCACTGGTGACGGTCCAGCCGGAACGCCAGGTTGTTTCGCGCCGAGGGCCACTCGATGTCCAGGATCGAATAGACGACGGTGTCGCGCCGTGACCCATCGGGCAGGATCTGCTGACTACGCAGCACTCCGTCGAGTTTCGCACCCAGCCGCTCGATGCCGGCCCGACTGGCCCAGTTGAAGAAGTGCGTGCGAAACTCCACTGCAACGCAACCCAACTCGTCGAAGGCGTGGCCGAGCATCAGCAGCTTGGTCTCGGAGTTGACCCCGGTGCGCCGCGCCGAAGCTGCGTACCAGGTATAGCCGATCTCAAGTCGGCGGTTAGGGGCGTCGACGTTGAGGTAGCTGGACGATCCGATCACGGCGCCGTCGCGGCCGCGCACCACGAACGTCAGCCCAGTATCCGGATTCTGCAGCGCGAGCCGCATCTCGACCCAGTCACCGGCGGCTCCCGCCTGAGGCGCACCGGTAAACCACAGCCCGCCCAGCTCGCCATCGGCGGCGATAGCATCGATCTCGGGAAGATGTTCGCGGGTAAGAGGTTCCAACCTCACCCAGCGGTCGCCTACCAGCTTCACCGGCTCGACGAAGCCGC
>CAXMSM010000062.1:0-5983 GCA_964195655.1 uncultured Gammaproteobacteria bacterium
CGGAAAAACCGGCTTTCTTGACCACCGCCAGTGCTTCTGCCGAACGCACTCCGGTCTTGCAGTACAACACCGGCACCCGATCATGCGGCAGCTTCGCCAGACCGTCCCCGGACTCGATTGTCGACTTCGGGATGAGCTCAGCACCCTCGATTCGGTGGATATCCCACTCAACCGGCTCACGGACGTCAATCAGCGCGAACTTGTGGCTTGAGTCGAGCAACTCGCGCAATTCTCGCGGGGTGATGGTGGCGTCCCTGGCGGCCTCGGCAGCGTCTTCAGTAATAGCACCGCAAAAAGCCTCGTAGTCGATGAGTTCGGTGATCTTCGGCGTGGCCGGGTCCTTGCGAATCTTGATCGTGCGATACGACATGTCAAGCGCGTCGTAGACCATCAATCGGCCCAGCAGCGTCTCCCCGATCCCGGTGATCAGCTTGATCGCCTCGGTGCCCATCAGTGAGGCGATAGAAGCGCACAAGATGCCCAGCACGCCTCCCTCGGCACATGAGGGAACCATCCCGGGCGGGGGCGGCACCGGGTAGAGGTCGCGGTAGTTCAGACCTCGTTTTTCCCCGGCCACGCCGTCTGGTGCCGCCTCCCAGAACACCGAGACCTGGCCTTCGAAGCGGTAGATCGAACCCCAAACGTACGGCTTGCCCGCAAGCACGGCGGCATCGTTGACCAGGTACCGCGTGGCGAAATTGTCGGTGCCGTCAAGAATGAGGTCGTATTGCCCGAACAGGTTCACGGCGTTCTCTGTTTCCAGGCGGACCTCGTGCAACCGCACCTCGACGAGCGGGTTCACCTCACGGATCGAGTCGCGCGCGCTCTGCGCCTTGGACCTGCCGATATCGGATTGGCCGTGGATAATCTGGCGCTGCAGATTGGACTCGTCAACCACGTCGAACTCGACGATCCCGATGGTTCCCACCCCGGCGGCGGCCAGGTAAAGCAGCGTCGGCGACCCCAGCCCGCCAGCCCCGACAACCAGGACACGGGCGTTTTTCAACCTCTTCTGCCCGTCCAGTCCGAGGTCAGGGATGATGAGGTGACGGCTATAGCGCGCAACCTCTTCGCGTGTGAGTCCAGCAGCTGGCTCTACCAGCGGCGGCAACCGTGTCGACACCGGGTTCTCCTTGGTTTGGCTGTACGAAATCATCGCATCAGTTCTGTACGGGTACTGCAATCAACAGCAGCGAGGACCTAACACTTCCCGCACTCGCGGGAACGGCGCTACGCGATCGGGTACGGCCAGGGGTTGAACCGGCAGGTCTCACCGTCGGCGGTGACCGTGCCTGGGTCGAACTTGGCCGCGTCGTCATTGCTGGTCGAGAACGTCTGCTGCATCATGACCGGCGCCAGCTCGCCGTCGGCGGTGCACTGCTCGTGACGCTGGTAGCCGATGGCGTGGCCCACCTCGTGGTTGATCAGATACTGGCGGTAGGAGCCGACGTCACCCTGAAACGGCACCGCACCGCGCACCCAGCGCGCTTCGTTGACGAACACGCGCGGCTGACCCTCGAAGACCGGGTTGTAGCAGGACGCCTCGAGCGGGATGTCGTAGCCGCAGCCTTCCCGGACCGTAATCGGCGATGTCAGTGACACCCGGAAGTCGGGTTCCACCCCTGAGGCGGCATCCACCCGGGTAAAGCCGAATTGCGAATTGTGTGTCCAGCTCTTGGGATTGGCCAGCGTCTCGCTGACCATCTGCGCGAAGCCGTCGTCGCCGCCAAAGGTCGTGGTGTCGATACCGTCCTCCACCTCGACGGTGTAGGTAAACGCCTTGGTGGTGCCTTCACCGACCTGCGGGGTGGCGCCGGGTACGACATGCCAGGTCCGGGTGCCGCCCGGGGTGAATGGCCCGCCGTCGGGCAGGATCCCGGTCGGCAGATTGGCGTCGAACTCCGTGAGGCCCTTGGGTGGCGCACCGATGATCGCGGTGCTGGCGACGCCGATCGTCGGCGGCCCCTGCACCGGACCTTCCTCGTCGACCCGGTGGGCCACGCTGGTGCCGGTGATGGTCTGGTAGATGACCACCACTGTCAGCGCGCCCAAAACGGGCAGCGCATAGGCGCGCCACCCGTATGTCGAGATGAAGCGACCCAGCCAGGTCTGCTTGCGCCAGTGCTTGTGGTCGTCCCGGTTGGATCTGACCCGACCCGACTGCTCAGCCAGCGGATCACGCTGCGCGCGAAGCGGCTCTCGCCACTCGTCGTGCAGCACGGGAACGCGACCGCTCCCGCGCCCCGGGTCGTAGGTCACCGACACAGAATGACACAGGTCAGATGACTTGCACTCTCGGCACGCCACCCCACGCCCCGGACAACCGGCGTTGCTCCTCCCGGCGGGTGGCCGGCAAACGGTAGTAGTCTCATGGCGAGAGTGAATTAAACACGCCGGCCGCGCCGGCTGTAGATCTAGAGGTTCTGATGAGCGATCTCGCCAAGACGGCGCAGCGCCGGGGAGGGCCCCGGGCCAACGGTGCCGGGCTGCCCGCTACCGCGGCCCGGCGCGGCAACCGGCTGCCCCGTGACGAGCGCCGCGGACAATTGTTGATCGCCGCCAGTGAAGTGTTCGTAGATCGCGGCTACCACGCCGCGGGTATGGATGAGATCGCTGATCGAGCTGGTGTGAGTAAACCGGTTCTTTACCAACACTTCTCATCAAAAGTCGAGCTCTATCTGGCGGTGCTGCAACGGCACGTCGAAAACCTGGTGTCGGGTGTGCGTCAGGCGCTGCGGACCACCACCGACAACCGCCAGCGGGTGCGCGCCGCGGTGGAGGCGTTCTTCGACTTCATCGAGCACGATGGCCAGGGCTACCGGCTGATTTTCGAGAACGACTACGTGACCGAGCCACAGGTGGCCGCACAGGTCAAGGTTGCCACCGAGTCGTGCACCGATGCAGTGTTTGATCTCATCAGCCACGACTCCGGGTTAGAACCCCATCGCGCCAGGATGATCGCAGTGGGCCTGGTGAGCATCAGCGTCGACTCCGCACGCTACTGGCTCAACAACGACCGTCCGATCGCCAAGGACCACGCTGTGGAAGGCACGGTGCAGTTCATTTGGGGCGGACTGTCGCACGTGCCCCTCACGAGATCCTGACCCGGCCTGATTCAGCCTGCGGCCTTGGTCGCCTCCGCACCTACTGCTGCACCCACGCCGAACCCGACCCTGCGGGAGTCGACTGCGCCGATCTCGACATAGGCGATCTTCGCCGACTGCACGAGGAAACGCCGCCCCTTCTCGTCGGTCAGGCTCAGCACGCCCGCTTCAGACCCCAATGCGTCGCCGACCAACTTTTCCACCTCGGCCGGCGCCTGTGCACTATTGAGAATCAGTTCGCGCGGGCTATCGGTGACACCGATCTTGACCTCCACGGTAGAACCCTTCTGTTCGTCTGCTCGTCTTCTTTCCCAGGAGGCTAGTGGACGTCGGCCTGGGCGTCGGCGATGGGACCTTCGCGGGCAGCGAACAGTCGCAAGGCCCCCGAAAAAGACACCGGAATAGACACCGACACAAACACCGACGAGACGCCAACAAGCCACAGCAACGTGGGGGTGACCGAACCGCGTCCCGACCGTGACCGTGCGGCAAGCGCGTTGACCTCATACGTCACTTCTGCCTCGATAGCATCAGGCCTGAAAACCTACGGAAGCGACTGGGACAGCTGGATGAACAGGCCTTATACCGCACAATCACCGTATTCCCTGACTCCGACCGAGCGCGTTCGCAGCTCACGCAAGGGCAGGCGCTACGCCGGCGGTCACGACGCTGACCGCTACGAAGATCTCGATGGCGACTACGGCGACCGGCACACCAACCTGGACACCGATGTCCTCCCGCCCTATCCCGGGGACGACTACGACGACCTTGGCACCGACGACTTTGGCACCGACGACCTTGGCACCGACGACCTCGGCCCCGACGACCTCGGCCCCGACGAGTACAGCCCCCACGAGTACGGCACCGACGAGTACGACTACCGCGACGAAGCCCACATCGACCGCCGGTGGATGTGGATCGCCGGCATAGCCGGCGCGATTCTGTTCGTCTCCGTCATCACCGCGAGCCTGATCCTGGGTGGTGGCGACAGCGGCTCAGTGTCAGGGACCATCGTGGCCACAGACGCTTCCGCGGCGCCAATCCCCAGCGCCACAGCCCAACCGTCGGCGCCCAGCGTGGCGGCTGCGCCGGCCATGCCGTCCATGCCGGCCGAAACAGTCACCACGGTGACCCCGGCACCAAGCCCGACCGCGCAGATTCCGGCGGCCCAACCACTGCTACCGGCACCGCAGGCGGCCCCGCCCGTTTCGGCTGTCCCCGGCACCGTCACCTATCGGATCACCGGCGACCGCCGGCTCATCGATTTGGTGACGATCATCTATACCGACCAGCAGGGTGCGCTGGTGACCGATCTCAACGTCGCGCTCCCCTGGACGAAGACGCTGGTGTTGAATCCAGGCGTTGCGTTGACTTCGGTGACTGCGACCAGCATCGCCGGTCAGCTCAACTGCAGCATCAGCGACGCCAACGGTGCACTGATCGCCGCGCAGAACAACAACTCGATCATCACCAGCTGCACGCGGTAGCCGACCCGCTCAGGCCAGCCCCAGATCGCGCATCCGGGTGTTGTGTGTCTGCTGCAATCGGTCGAAAAAATCCGTCATATGCGACAGGCCCCCGCCAAACATCACCAGATCGACCAGCTCGTCATGGTCGGCGAGCACGTACTGGGCCTGAGTGATGGCCTCACCCAGCAGCCGCCGAGACCACAGCGCCAACCGGTGGCGCTGGCGGTCGCTGGCCGTCACCGCGGCGCGAACCTCAGTCAGAACGAACTGCGAGTGACTCGTCTCCGAAAGCACGGAACGCACCACATCGGCGGGCTCGTCGGGCATCGAGCCAGCGGTCTCGAGATAGAGATCAGCGGCCATCGCATCGCCCACATAGGTCTTGACCAGGGCCTCGAGCCAGGTGCTCGGAGTGGTCAGCCGGTGGTAATTCTCCAGCGCCGACGCGTACTTGGTCATCGCCGGCACGACGTCGACTCCCCGGCGCTCCAACGCGTCGCGCAGTAACTCGTAGTGGTTCATCTCGGCGGCCGCCATGGTGGCCATGTTGATCCGGCCACGCAGGTTGGGCGCCATCCGCGCCTCCTCAGTGAGGCGGTAGAAGGCCGCGACCTCGCCATACGCCAACAGCGCGAACAGTTCGTTGATGCCCGGATGATCGGAAGGCACCGAGGACCCAGTCGACCCGCCCGACGCGACCGGGCCGACGCGCTCCCCCGCAGGGGCAGAACCGGCGGCCGCGGATGGCGTCGAAGTCATGGCCCAACTGTAGAGCGCCGAGGAGCTTCTCGACGAGCCCCCGACGAGTGCGTTAACCCCAGAGCGAACCGACCGGTTACCATGAAGGTGGTGTCGGCGCGAAATGTCGACAGATCGATCCAGGTCACTGGATCCAGGTCACATCGGCTGGCACTCGCCGCGGGCACCGCGATAACAGGCGCCGACAACGGGCACCTGACAATGTGCGTGCACGCAGGCGGCCCGCCTCCTCAGCGCAGGGCCTTAACGGAGTTCTCTTCACAACTCGTGCGCGCGTGAACGCCACGAGGAATGAATTGAAAGGCTTCGTCTCCCCCGTATGACACCCGTACCCCCCCATACCAGCCCATCATTTGCCCAACTCGGAGTTTCCGAAGAGATCGTGCGCGCGCTGTCCGAATCCGGCATCGAGCATCCCTTCGCGATTCAGGAACTGACCCTGCCGCTGGCACTGGCCGGCGACGATTTGATCGGCCAGGCCCGCACCGGCATGGGTAAGACCTATGCCTTCGGAGTGCCCCTGCTGGACGGGATCATCACTGATTCCGAACGCCCGCTGAGCGGCATACCGCGTGCCCTGATCGTCGTCCCCACCCGCGAGTTGTGCCTGCAGGTCTTCGGCGATCTGGAGGTGGCCGCGAAGTACCTGGT
>CAXMSM010000063.1:0-2293 GCA_964195655.1 uncultured Gammaproteobacteria bacterium
TGCTGGAGGTCTGATATGACCGATCAGCAACGACTTCCCCCATGGCAGGACAGCAAGTGAACAAACCGACGACGAAGGTGTCGCGGGCAGGGGGCAACCTGCCGGCCGCCATCGCTGTGGGGGTGGCCCTCGGTGCCATGCTCATCTCCACTCTGCTGTTCGCACCCCGGGTGTGGGTCGCTGTAGTGGCTGTTGCTGTCGTTGTGGCCACCTACGAAGTCGTACGTCGGCTGCGTGAAGGCGGCTTCTCGATTCCGCTCGTACCGCTGCTCATCGGCGGTCAGGCGATGGTCTGGTTGACCTGGCCGTTCGGTGCCGCAGGTGTATTGGGCGCGTTCGGCGGAACCGTTCTGATCGCCATGATCTGGCGTCTGGTATCGGGCGGACTGTCCAGTGCGCCGCAGAATTACCTGCGCGACATGTCCACGACAGTATTCCTGGCAGCCTGGGTGCCGTTGTTCGCCAGTTTCGGGGTGTTGCTGATCTACCCCGAGGACGGCGCGGGCCGGGTGTTCTGCCTGATGGTGGTCGTCGTCGGTTCGGATGTCGGCGGCTACACCGCGGGTGTGTTGTTCGGCAAGCACCCGATGGCGCCGGCGATCAGCCCGAAGAAGTCCTGGGAGGGACTGGTGGGGTCACTCCTTCTGGGCGTGACCACCTCGGTGCTCGCGGTCGAGTTTCTCACCGACTATCCGGGCTGGGTGGGTGTGCCGCTAGGACTGATGCTCGTCCTCACCGGAACGCTGGGCGACCTGGTCGAATCCCAGGTGAAGCGGGATCTCGGTATCAAGGACATGGGCACGCTGCTACCCGGGCACGGCGGGTTGATGGACCGCCTCGATTCGGTGCTGCCGTCCGCCGTGGCGACCTGGATCGTGTTCTCCCTGCTGGCCTGACCGGCTTGGGCCCGGGGGGCGTGCCCGGAGATGAGATACTGGCGGGACTCATGTCTGGATCTATGCCGGCCCTGCCGCTCGTATTCGATCCGCCGCGGCGCGCCAAGCCGCCGCGGCACTTCGCCGATCTCGACGAGGTGGGCCGGGCGGCTGCGGTCGCGGAGTTGGGGCTTCCGTCGTTCCGCGGTAAGCAACTGGCCAATCAGTACTACAGCCGGTTGACCGCCGATCCGGCGCTCATGACCGACCTGCCCGCCGCGGTGCGCGCGCAGGTTGCCGACGCACTATTCCCCAAACTGCTGGATGCGGCCCGCGCGATCGAGTGCGACGCCGGGGAGACCCGAAAAGTGTTGTGGCGCTCAGTCGACGGGGCGACGTTCGAATCGGTGCTGATGCGCTACCCGGACCGCAACACGGTGTGCATATCGTCGCAGGCCGGCTGCGGCATGGCCTGTCCGTTCTGCGCAACCGGACAGGGGGGCCTCACACGCAACCTGTCGACGGCAGAGATCCTTGAGCAGGTGCGGTCGGCGAGTGCGGAGCTGCGAAGCCGCGACGCGGACGAGATCGCGCGTGGCGGTCGGCTGTCCAACATCGTCTTCATGGGCATGGGCGAGCCGCTGGCCAACTACAACCGGGTACTGGCGGCGGTGCAACGCATCATTGCGGCACCGCCGAACGGGTTCGGCATCTCGGCGCGGTCAGTCACCGTGTCGACCGTCGGGTTGGCTCCCGCGATCCGCAAGCTCGCCGACGAGCGGCTCAATGTCACGCTGGCGCTCTCGCTACACGCTCCCGACGACGAACTGCGCGACACTCTGGTGCCGGTCAACGACCGCTGGAACGTCGGCGAAGCGCTTGATGCGGCGCGCTACTACGCCGACGTGACGGGCCGGCGGGTGTCGATCGAGTACGCGTTGATCCGCGACGTCAACGATCAGCCGTGGCGAGCAGATCTACTCGGCAAGCGCCTGCACGGTGCCCTCGGATCGCGCGCGCATGTCAACGTCATCCCACTCAATCCGACGCCCGGCAGTGAGTGGGACGCCAGTCCCAAACCTGCCGAACGCGAATTCGTCAAACGGGTGCGGGAGCGGGGGGTATCGTGCACGGTGCGTGACACCCGTGGTCGCGAAATTGCTGCTGCTTGTGGGCAATTGGCGGCCGAGGGCTGAGCGGTTCGCCGCGCTCGACAACTGAACTGGCGTAACGCCACGGCGATTTGGGGCTTGGATTTTCGCCACTGCGTTACGCGGAATCCGATTGGAGCCGTCGGCAAGCACCGGGGCGCCACCGATCGGCGCAACGGCGGCATTGATCAGAATAGCGGCATTGATCAGAATGGCCTGGCGGCGTCAACGCGACGCTACTGCTTGGCCATCGCAATGTTAAAACGG
>CAXMSM010000064.1:0-3380 GCA_964195655.1 uncultured Gammaproteobacteria bacterium
GTGGTCGACCTACCGGACCCGCGGCCCGCCGAAGGCCAACTGGTGCTCGACGTGCTGCGGTGCGGCATCTGCGGTTCGGATCTACACGCCAAGGACCACGCCGACGAACTGACCGAGGTGATGGCCGAGGGCGGCTACACCGACTTCATGCGCAGCGACACCCCGGTGGTGATGAGCCACGAGTTCTGCGGGGCGGTCGCCGAGCGCGGGCGCAAGGCGGGCAAGGAGTTCACGCCGGGAACGACGGTGGTGTCCTTTCCCCTCGTGCGGGCGCAGGGTGGAGTGCACCTCACCGGTCTGTCCCCGGTCGCACCGGGCGCGTACGCCGAGCAGGTACTGGCGGAGTCGGCGATGACGTTCGTCGTCCCCAACGGCCTCGATCCCGCGACCGCCGCGCTGACCGAACCGATGGCGGTGGCCTACCACGCCGTCCAGCGAAGCGAGATCAGCCGCAAGGACGTCGCGATCGTGCTGGGCTGCGGGCCGGTCGGGCTGGCCGTCATCTGCCACCTGAAAGCCCGCGGTGTGGGCACCATCGTGGCCAGCGACTTCTCTTCGGGGCGGCGGGCGCTGGCCGCCCGGTGTGGCGCCCATATCGTCGTCGACCCCGCGGTCGGCTCCCCGTATGAGGCCGTACCAGCCAAGCAGCAGGGGCTCAGCAGCCTGCCCGCGCTCTACGAGCTCGGCGTCGGGTCAATGGAGAAGCTGCGACGCCTGCCGGGATGGTCGCACGTCTACCGGGCGGTGGACCGCCTCGGGGCCACCGCGCCCAAACGGCCGGTGATCTTCGAGTGCGTCGGCGTGCCGGGGATGATCGACGGGGTGGTCGGCGCGGCACCGCTGGCGTCACGGATCGTCGTCGTCGGGGTATGCATGGGCGATGACAAGTTGCGGCCCGCCATGGCAGTCGGCAAAGAGATCGACATGCGGTTCGTCTTCGGGTACACGCCCTTGGAATTCCGGGACACGCTGCACATGCTCGCCGACGGAAAGCTGGACGCGTCGGCACTGGTCACAGGCACCGTCGGCCTAGATGGCGTCGCGGCGGCGTTCCAGGCGCTCGGCGACCCGGAGAAGCACGCGAAGATCCTGATCGACCCCGCGAGTAAGGCGACGGCGCCCTAGCCTCCCCAAGCCTCGACCGCGCGGCGCGGTAACGCTCTTCCATTATCAATGTCGGACCCCTCTGCGATGATGACGTCATGTCCTCGACCGCAACACCTTTGGCCGCGCAGGTGTGCGGTGTTGAGCGTCTTGAGGTGTTGTTCGAGGAGTTGGCTGAGCTGACCGGTCAGCGCAACGCGATCGACGGGCGCATTGTGGAGATCGTGGCCGAGGTGGACCGCGACGAACTCTGCGGTGCTACGGGTGCCCGGTCGGTGGCGGCGCTGGTGGCCTGGAAAACCGGCACGGCACCGCGCAACGCCGACACGGTCGTCGCGGTCGCGCGTCGCCTCGAGCAGTTCCCCCGCTGCGCAGCCGGCATGCGGGCGGGCCGCCTGTCGCTGGATCAGGTCGGCGTGATCGCCGACCGCGCAGCGCAGGGATCCGATGCGCACTACGCGGAGCTGGCCCAAAGCGCGACGGTCAGCCAACTGCGCACCGCGGTCAAGCTCGAACCACGACCCGAACCCGATCCGCGCCCCCAACCCCCGCGCTCGATCACCAAAACCGTCAATGACGGGTACACCACCTGGCGGATCCGACTACCTCGTGTCGCAGCGGCCACCTTCGATGCCGCCCTGCAGTCTCATCACGATGCGCAGATCGCCGAGTGGAAGAGCGATCACGACACCGGTGAGCGGGTGTGTGATCAGGGGCCCCCGTTTCCCAGCACCGTCGACGCATTCATCAGCCTGATCGAAGCGGGCTGGGACAACGAGGTTGCCCGTCGCCCGCACGGCCACCACACCACCGTGATCGCCCATCTCGATGTCACACAACGGGTGGCTTCACTGCATCTGGGCCCGCTGCTGTCTGATGAAGAGCGCCGATACCTGCTCTGCGATGCCACCTGCGAAGTTTGGTTCGAACGTCACGGCCAGGTCATCGGTGCCGGTCGGGCCACCCGAACGGTCAGCCGACGACTGCGCCGCGCCCTCGAACACCGTGACCGCTGCTGCGTGGTTCCCGGCTGTGGCGCCACCCGCGGACTGCACGCCCACCACATCCGGCACTGGGAAGACGGCGGCCCCACCGAACTCGACAATCTCCTACTGGTGTGCCCCCACCATCACCGGGCCCACCATCGCGGCAACCTCACCATCACCGGGCCCGCCCACAACCTCACCATCAGCGACAGCACCGGCCGACCACTGGGCCCGGGATCGCTGGCCCGCCCACCGACCACATCCCCACCCGCAGTCGCCCCATGCCCCGGACCCACCGGCGAACGCGCGAACTGGTGGTGGTACCAACCCTTCCAACCACAACCACAACCACAACCACCGCCACAACCACCGCCACCGCCACCGCCACCGGCCATCAACCAGGCCAGTTAGAGGCGTTACCTTTCGCCGCCTTTCGCCGACGCTCCACGTCCTTGGTCGTCAGGATGGCCGCAGACGTCGAAGCGGGCTGCTCTCAAGCAGGACAGGCACTTCCGTGCATCACCTGCCCACCTCGCCAACTACTTCGCGTGGGGTCGAGGCTAACCGCATTTCCCGTCCAGCCCCAACTGGTTGTCGGGATCTCCCGGCCCCCAGGTGCAGTCGCGTCGTGAAGTGCCCAGGCGTTAGCCGCGGCCTTCGCAGCGCGGGCCGCGGCGTGCGACCGTGCCGCGCTGGCTGCATTCCCGGCGAGCGCCGCGCGGCCCAACGACATCTGTTTGTTGCCGACGTCGTAGACCTCCGACCGCATCTCCTCGACGTACCGATCCTGAACATGGCCGGGGTAAGCGGCCCTAGTCGTGAATCGCGTCCAGCGCCCGGAAAATCCGCTGTTCACTGACCGGGCGGGCGGTCCCGAGTTGCTGCGCCCACAGGCTCACCCGCAACTCCTCGATCAGCCAGGCGATGTCGCGGACGTCAGCGGCCGCGGCCCGGTGCGGTGAAAGCGCCGAAACGAGTTGCTCGTAGGCGTCCTGCACCACCGCCACCCGCGCCATCCGCTCCCGGTCGGCATTCAGCGCCTGCGGCAACCGCTCCAGGCGCCGGTGCACCGCGGTCAGATAGCGGGCGACATCACCGAGACGCCCCACGCCGGCAACCGCGACGAAACCTGCAGGCATCAGCCGCGCGAGTTGGGCACCGATGTCGGCGATCGCCTCAGCCTGTGCGGCGGTCGGCCTATCCGGCAGCATGACCTGCACGTCGTGCAGAGCGGCGAGCACCTTTTCGACCCGACGTACCACATCCAGTGTGGTGGGGGTCAGCGCACTG
>CAXMSM010000065.1:0-9028 GCA_964195655.1 uncultured Gammaproteobacteria bacterium
CACGGCCAGCGATCTGGATCCGACCTCGGTGGCCAACATGGCCGCGGGGGTGCTTGGAACCCACCCACGGGCGCGCACCCAAGTGATTGACGCCACCGCAATCGAGGCCGATGACAACAGCTACGACCTGGTGGTGTTCGCCATGTCGTTTCACCACCTGCCTCCGGCGATCGCCTCTCGCGCAATCGCCGAGGCCACCCGGGTGGGCAAGCGATTCCTCGTCATCGACGTCAGACGCCAGTCACCACTGTCGGTCACGCTGTCTCCGGCGCTGGTGATTCCAGCACACCTGCTGTTTGTGCCGTGGTCGTCAGTATGGCCGGGCTTGCACGACAGCTTCATCAGCTTGTTGCGCGCCTACAGCCCGTCTGCGTTCGAGGCTCTCGGTCGCGCCGCCGATCCCGCGATGCAGATCGACATCCTGCCCCAGCCGACGCGGCTGGCCCCGCCGTCGATCACCGTCCTGTTCTCCCGCCCGGAGGTAACCAAACATGACTGACGGAGCAGACCTCGCCACGGTAATGGAGCCAAGCGGGCGAGCCCAGACGCTAAGCCGGGTGCTCGACACAGTCACCGCGGGGCTCCGCCCGGTTCTGGACCTTTCCCAGCCCTATATCGACGGAGTGGAAAACCTACCCGCCGACGGACGATTCCTGTTGGTGGGCAATCATACTCAGGTTGGCGCCGAAGTCTTCCTGATCTCCGACGCGGTACGACGATCGCTCGGGAAACGGGTTCGTCCGTTGGCGGACCGGGGCTTCGGACAGCTACCTGCCGACCTGCTAACGGCTTTCGGCGCCGTGGTCGGGGCACCGGAGACTGCGCGCGAACTCATGCGCCACGACCAGTCCATTCTCGTCTTTCCTGGCGGCGGCCGCGAGATCCCGAAGTACAAAGGCGAACAGTACATGCTGCGTTGGCAGGGACGAGCAGGATTCGCGCGGCTGTCGGTGGAGAACGGCTATCCGATCGTGCCGGCCGGTCTGGTCGGCGGGGACGACGTCTACCGCAGTTGGACCACCCGCGATAGCGCATACGCACAGTTCAGTGAAGCCGTGGCCCGCAAAATGAATGGTCGCCCAGAGATGGCGATGCCATTGCTGCGGGGGATCGGCCCGACCCTGATTCCTCGACCGCAACGGATGTACCTACGATTCGGCGCACCGATCGACACCGCCAGACCGCGCGGCGTCGGAAGGCAGACATGGACCGAAAGCGTCAAGCAGCAAACCCAGATGGCGCTGGAACGAATCCTCGCCGAGCTGCTTCGGCTGCGAGACGCCGATCCCTACCGCGGGCTCAACCCGCTGGCGTGGCGCGACGCGACCAGACCCGAAGATCCGAGCCCGGCTCGCTACGACTAGTTTTTCAACGTAAGTCGACACTCTAAGGAGCCGCCGTGAGCACCGCCCCGGGTCGACGTCGTCGTCGTCGGCGCCGGGCCCGTTGGCTTGGTCGCCGCATCCGAATTCGCCCGCCGGGGCGTGCATGTACGCGTCATCGACAAACTCAGCGCGCCCACCACGCAGTCGCGCGCGATCGGGGTTCATGGTCGCAGCATGGACATGTTCGACCGGATGGGCATCGCCGACCAGCTCATCGCCACCGGTATCAAGACCATCGCGTTTCAGAGGTATTCCGGGCACAAACCGCTGGGCCGCATCCCGTTGAACTGCGTCGATGCCGCCTTCCCATTCATGCTGACCACCGCGCAGACCGAGACCGGGCGCATCCTCGGCTTCTTCATCAAGAGCCACCACGTTCCTGGCAAGAACCAAGCCCGCCGAACCAGGCAATTCGCCATCCATAAACGCTGGTGTATCAAATGCATCAATGATGCGCCTGGTTATCGCGGACAGATGTGAACAGCTTGTTTGGAGAAACCAGGAGGTGCGGTCGCCTGATCCGACCTCGGTCAATCCCATTTCGACACACGACACTATGTTGCATCTAATGCAATAATTCCCATTTGACGTCACCGGGTTCTTTGTCGGTGCGCAGTCCACGCCAACTCGGCTGCCGCAACCGATCATCGGCGGTGCGTTCGCTGTAGCGGACCTCCCCCACTAACGCCGGGTGCACGAACGTCACACCCTTGGCATCTTGCCTCGGAAGTGGTGCGGTGAAGGGTGATTCGTCGGTATGCAGTGGGGCGAGGGCCTTCCTGAGCGCGCCGAGTTCCTTCTCGGTGAACCCGGTACCCACCCGCCCGACGAACTGCAACCCGGCCTCTCCGGGGATACCCAGCATCAGCGCACCGAGTCCGCTAGTGCGGCCGCCGGTCCCCTCGCGCCAGCCGCCGATCACCACCTCCTGGGTGTTCCAGAACTTGTCCTTGATCCACGACGACGACCGTCGGCCCGGTTGATAGGTGGAGTCACGCTTCTTAGCGACGACGCCCTCCCACCGTTGCTCACGGGCGAACTCGAGGGCTTGGCGCCCGTCGCCGTCCAGCGCGCCGGGGACGATCAGGCCACCAGACTCGGCGAGCGCTTCGAGCAGTCGCCTGCGATCAATGTATTTGGCCCGCAACAATGATCGGCCGTCGAGGAACAGAATGTCGAACGCCCAGAATTCCACCCGGGTAGAGCGTGTACGGTTCTGCATTTCGCGAAAGCTGGGCACACCGGATTCGTCGAGCGCGACCGCCTCGCCGTCGAGGACCACGTGATGGTCCGCGAGGTCGGCGGCCAGCGCCTGCAGTTGCGGGTAATCACCGGTGACGTCGCGACCGCGGCGCGAGCGCAGAACGAGTTTGCCCCGTTCGGCCTCGATGATCAACCGGTAGCCGTCCCATTTCCCCTCGAATGACCACTGCCCCTTCGTGAGTCGCTGAACCGAGCCCTCTGTCGACAGCATCGGCGCGAGATCCACTGCAGTCGGCCGCGGCTGGTCCTTCATCCGGTGCGCCAGCCAGTTCTTGCCGTCGGTCTGGATCAGCGCGTAGCGGCCCTTGATCTTCTTGCCGTGCAGCGTGACGATCACTTCGCCGCCTTTGCCTGGCCCGCCCGGGGGGTTGTCGGTGAACTTCTCGGTCTCGTAGGTGCCGGTGTCCCAGACATTGACCGCCCCTCCCCCGTATTCATTTTTCGGGATCTCGCCCGAGAAGGTCAGGTACTCCAACGGGTGATCCTCGGTATGCACGGCGAGATGGTTCACCGACGTCGTGTCCGGCAGGTTCTTCGGTACCGCCCAGCTCACCAGCACCCCATCGCGTTCCAGCCGGAAGTCGTAATGCAGGCGGTGGGCGTGGTGTTCCTGGATGACGAACTTGTCGTCGTTTCCGACCATGGGAGGCTTGGTGGGCACCGGCTCGGGGGTCTTTGCCCCGTCCCGCATGCCGCGGTAGGTAGTCAGGCGGTCGGCCACCGGTAACGCGGCGTCCAGCCCTGCGAGCAGATCGCCATCCCGCTCCAGCCGGTCAAGCACCTCGCCAAAGGTGAGCTGACGCAAGTCCGGGTCGTCGATCTCGTCCCACGTCCGGGGCGCTGCCACCATCGGATATTCCTGTCCCCGAAGCGAATACGGCGCAATAGTGGTCTTGCTGCCATTGTTCTGGCTCCAGTCCAGAAACACCTTGCCTGCGCGCAGACTCTTGGTCATCGTCGCGGTGACCTGCTGGGGCATGGTCTGCTCCAGCTGTTGGGCCACCCTCTTGGCCAGCACCGAGGCACCCTGCGAGCTGATCGGATTCCGCAGCGGCACATAGAGATGCAGGCCCTTGCTTCCGCTGGTCAACGGGAACGTGTGCAAGCCGATGTCGGTGATCAGGTCACGAACCTCGTAGGCCACCCGGCAGAGCTGACGCATCGTGACGCCGTCACCAGGATCGAGATCGAACACGATACGCGTGGCCGGACCCACCGCGCCGGCATCTCTGCCCGCCCCGCTTCGCCCACCCGTGTCAAGGAACCTCCACTGCGGCACGTGCACTTCAAGGGCGGCCTGCTGAGCGATCCACGCCAGGCCCTCCACGGTGTCGATGACCGGATAGGTTGTGGTGCCTGACTTGTGCACGATGATGCCGCGGTCCAACCATCCTGGAGCCGAGGAGGCCAACTGCTTCTCGAAGAAGGCCGCCTCGGCCACCCCGTTGGGCCAGCGCTTGCGGGTGACAGCGCGACCGGCGATGTGGGGCAACATCGACTCGGCAACGTTGACGTAGTAGTCAAAGACCTGCGCTTTGGTGGTCCCGTTCGCCGGGTACAGCACCTTGTCCGGGTTGGTCAGCCACACCCGGGCGTAGTGATGCACCATTTCCGGCATATGCCCAAGGTATAAGCCCCGGACCCCTACGAGGGGGAGGTAGCGTCAAGCCGGTGCGGGCATTGGTCATCGGTGAAGCTCTGGTCGACATCTTCGAGCGAGGCGACGGGGCAGGCACCGAGTACGTCGGCGGTAGTCCGCTCAATGTCGCCGTCGGCTTGGCCCGGCTCGGTCGAGGCGTCGACTTCCTCACCCACATCGGCACCGACACCCGCGGCCAGCGCATCAGTGACTATGTCGAATCGTCGGGTGCACGGTTGGTTCCGGGTAGTCAGGATGCCGAGCGGACGCCCACCGCGCTGGCCATTCTCGACGATGCGGGCTCGGCGACTTACACCTTCGACATCGACTGGCAGCTGACCGGCACACCCGAGGTCGCGCCGCCCGTCGTCGTCCACACCGGCTCGATCGCGTCGGTGCTGGAGCCGGGCTGTCTGGCGACCGCCGCCCTGGTCGATGCTTACCACCTCTCGGCGACCCTGACCTTCGACCCCAACATCCGGCCGGCGCTGATCCCCGATGCCGACGCGGCGCGCGCCCGCATCGACCGGATGCTCGAGCGCGCGGACGTGGTCAAGGCCAGTGGCGAGGACCTGCACTGGATCGATCCGACCCGGACGCCCGAGCAGATCGCCACCGCGTGGCTGACGATTGGCCCATCCATCGTCGTGGTGACAATGGGCGGCGACGGGGCGTTGGCGATGTGTGCGGCGGGAACGGTGCGGGTACCCGCGTTCACTGTGGATGTGGTGGATACCGTGGGCGCCGGTGATGCGTTCATGACCGGCTTGGTCGACTCACTGTGGTCGCTGGACCTGTTGGGGGCCAAGCGTCGACCCCAGTTGGCCGCCATCGGACTCGCCACCCTGACAACAGCGGTGCGGGCGGCCGCCCTGACAGCCGCGTTGACCGTGGGGCAGGCCGGGGCCGACCTGCCCGATCGCGCCAGCCGGGATGCAGCCGCGTCATCGGCCATACTGGGCTGATGCGATCCATCTGGAAAGGTTCGATCGCCTTCGGCCTGGTGAACGTGCCCGTCAGGGTCTACAGCGCCACCGAAGACCACGACGTCAAATTCCACCAGGTGCATGCCAAGGACAACGGCCGCATCAGGTACAAGCGAGTGTGCGAGTTGTGCGGTGAGGTCATCGAATACCGCGATATCGCACGGGCCTATGACTCAGACGACGGCCAGACAGTGATTATCAATGACGACGATATCTCCAGCCTGCCCGAGGAACGCAGCCGCGAGATCGAGGTTCTCGAGTTCGTGCCTGCCGGCGACATCGATCCGTTGATGTACGACCGAAGCTATTTCCTAGAGCCGGAGGGCAAGTCGTCGAAATCCTATGTGCTGCTGGCAAAGACCCTCAAGGAGACCGACCGGGTCGCCATCGTCAACTTCACGCTGCGCAACAAGACCCGGCTGGCCGCGCTGCGGGTCAAGGACTTCAGCAAGCGCGACGTGATGGTCATCCACACGCTGTTGTGGCCCGACGAGATCCGCGATCCGGACTTCGCCATGCTGGACAAGGAAGTCGAGATCAAGCCGGCCGAGCTGAAAATGGCCAGCCAGGTCGTCGATTCGATGACCGACGACTTCAACGCCGACCGTTATCACGATGACTACCAGGAGCATCTGCACGAGCTGATTCAGACGAAGCTCGAAGGGGGCGATGCGTTCACCACTGAAGGCGAGCCTCAGGAACTTGGCGAGACCGAGGACGTCTCTGACCTTCTCGCCAGACTCGAAGCCAGCGTGAAGGCGCGTCAGCCGGAGCGGGGCGCGCCGGCGTAGAATGGGGACGCGTGATTCTCGATAGGTTCCGGCTCGACGACCGGGTGGCAGTGGTAACCGGAGCGGGCCGGGGTCTCGGCGCCGCCATGGCGCTCGCCTTCGCCGAAGCTGGTGCTGACGTGGTGATCGCGGCTCGCACACGCTCCCAACTCGAGGAGGTAGCCGAGCAGATCGGCGACACAGGTCGGCGCGCCTGCATCGTCGTCGCCGACCTCGCCCGTCCCGCTGACACGGCCAGGCTCGCGGACGAGGCCGTTGAGGCTTTCGGCAAACTAGACATCGTCGTCAACAACGTCGGCGGCACCATGCCCAGCCCCTTGCTGAACACCTCGGCCAAGGACCTGCAGGACGCCTTCACCTTCAACGTCGCCACTGCACACGCACTGACCGCAGCGGCCGTGCCGCTGATGCTGGAGCACTCCGGCGGCGGCAGCGTCATCAACATCACTTCGGCGATTGGCCAACTGGCCGGGCGCGGCTTCGCCGCCTATGGCACGGCGAAGGCTGCACTCGCGCACTACACGCGACTATCGGCACTGGACCTTGCGCCGCGCGTCCGGGTGAACGCGATCGCCCCGGGATCGATTCTCACGTCGGCACTTGACATCGTGGCCAGCAACGACGATCTGCGCACCCCGATGGAACGGGCCACCCCACTGCGCAGGCTCGGAGATCCGCTCGACATCGCAGCCGCCGCGGTCTATCTCGCCTCCCCGGCGGGCAGCTACCTGACCGGCAAGACACTCGAAGTCGACGGCGGGATCACGTTCCCGAACCTTGAGCTCCCGATTCCCGACCTATAAGGAAAACGATTGTGACCAGCCCCATCCCGAGCCCCATCCCGGTAGCCGCCATTGGCACCGGAAACGTCGGCAGGCATGCGCTGACCCAGCTGATCACCGATCCCAGATTCGAGCTAACCGCAGTGTGGGTCTCCTCGGAGTCCAAAGCCGGCAAGGACGCCGCAGAGCTTGCCGGACTTCAGGGGTCGACGGGCGCGACCGGCACGGGAGCAACAGGCATTTTGGCGACCACCGATCTGGATGCCGTCCTGGCGACCAACCCCGTATGCGCCGTCTACACCGCGATGGCTGACAATCGCCTACCGGAGGCGCTTGAGGACTATCGGCGCATCCTCGCCGCGGGCGTCAACGTCGTCGGCAGCAGCGCGGTGTTTCTGCAGTACCCGTGGCAGGTGCTGCCAGACGAGCTCGTGGCGCCCATCGAGGATGCCGCGGAAAAGGGGTCTTCGACCATATTTGTCAATGGCATCGACCCGGGCTTCGCTAACGATTTGCTGCCGTTGGCGCTGGCTGGGACGTGCCAGAGCGTCCAGCAGATCCGCTGCATGGAAATCATCAACTACGACACCTACGACAGTGCGGCGGTGATGTTCGATGTCATGGGTTTCGGCGGCCGACTCGACGACACACCCATGCTTCTGCAGCCCGGCGTGCTGAGCCTGGCGTGGGGTTCAGTAGTGCGACAGCTGGCCGCCGGTCTTGGCATCGAACTCGACAAGGTAACCGAGAACCATGTCCGCATCCCGGCTCCAGAGGACTTCGATATCGCCGTTGGTCGAATTGAGAAAGGAACCACCGCCGCGATGCGGTTCGAGGTACGGGGGATGAAGGACGGCGAGGTCGCTGTCGTGCTCGAACATGTCACCCGTTTGCGCGACGATCTGTGTCCGGACTGGCCGCAGCCCGCGCAGCCCGGCGGCTCCTATCGGATTGAGATCACCGGCGAACCCTCCTACGCCGTCGACCTATGCCTGAGCAGCCCCAACGGCGATCACAACCATGCGGGCCTGGTGGCTACGGCAGCCCGAGTGGTAAACGCGATCCCCGCTGTGGTCGACGCCCGACCGGGAATTGTGACGGCACTAGATTTGCCTCCAATAACTGCCAAAGGTCTCTACGCTGGAGCGTAGGCACGCTGGAAGGACGCTGGAAGGAATCCGAGATGACAGCTACGTCGATCAAGGCTCCCTTGACTGCCCTCGCCTGACTGCCCTCGCCGCACTCCTCGTTGCCGGCGGCTCCGCCGTCGCGATCGCTGCGGGCACCCTCCGCACTCGCCCTACCGCGTTGCGACGAGACCGAACAAGGTGGCGGATGGCAGGGCGGCGCGACCACTCTTTGCGAGTCACCCGGCAACGCTGAGCTCAACGCTCGTCCGAGCCGGCTTTCACAAGGAGCCATGGGTGGCATGGGCGGTTTCGGCATGGGGATGATTTAGGCAACAATCTGTACGCTGGACCGTAACCACGCTGGAAGGAATCTTCAGATGAAGGCTCGATTGACTACCCTCGCTGCTCTGCTAGTTGCGGGTGGCGCCTCCGTCGCGATCGCCGCGGCACCCGCCGCACTCGCTGAACCGTCGCTCATACCTAGTTGCGTCGAGACCGAACAAGGTGGCGGCATGATGGGCGGCTCGACCACTCTTTGCGAGACACCCGGCAACGCCCAGCTCGACGCCCGGCCAAGCATGTTTGCGCCCGGAGCGATGGGCGGCATGGGCGGCTGGGGCATGGGTAGAGGAATGTTCCTCTTCTGACCGACGCCAGGACCGACACCGGCCTCTTGAATAAATGGCCCCGGGAACGAATGACCCCCGGGAACGAGCATTGAAGAGGCCGGTGCGGCACGTCACGCCGGTCATCTTTGGCGTTGTGGTCGCGGGCATTGGGTTCTAGGGCGTTGGTCAGCGGCATCGGCGTCTAAAGTCGCAATGCCTTGAGGTCCGCGTAATGGCCTGCCGAATAGGTTTCGGCTACCCTCACTTTTCTGTTCGTTTGTCCGGATGGAAAAGGAGCGCGGTGACGCAGGACGTCAATTCACGATCGCGGCCCGGTTGGCTACTGCTCGGACCCGCATTCGTCGCCGCGATCGCCTATGTCGACCCGGGCAATGTCGCGGCCAATGTCAGCGCCGGTGCACAGTTCGGTTTCCTGCTGGTCTG
>CAXMSM010000066.1:0-3043 GCA_964195655.1 uncultured Gammaproteobacteria bacterium
ACGGCGTCGGCAAACCCCACACCGAACGGTCCACGGGAGGGGTATGGCTGTGGGGGATGGTCGATGTTGATACAGCGCCGATGATCTGCAAGCAGCCGCACACAATTTAGCCAGAGTCGCCGGCATCGTCGGCGCGCGGGAACGCTTCGGGTACGCGGTCATCGGGGAACAGGTCAACCAGGCGGCCTCGCAGTGCGCATTGGACTCTGGGCGAGTTGGTGACGCTGCGAGGACACGGAGATCCTGCCCGGCTCGCCACCCCGGTCAGCCTGCACTGAACCGCCGATTCCGATCCAGCCAGGCCTGCGCTTCCTCGACGGCGTCGTCGACGGTGAGGAAGCGGATGGCTTCCAGTTCAGATTCGGAGCGGATCACAATCCCCTCCGGGTCCACCAGGTAGCCGGCCTTGCCCTCGGCACGCAACGCCGAGCTCAAACCCGAGAGCAGCGTCCGTGCAGCATCATCGATGTCGTCGACACGGGACACATCTAAAATGGCGACCTCGAAGCGCTCCCGATCACGGTCGGCTATGCGCACCACCTGCTCGGCGCCGCTGAACAGGAGGTCTCCGTGGGCCTCGTAGACACGAATTCGGTCGTACGGTTCATACACCGCTCGCAGCGTCGCCCCAGAATGATGCGCCACCGTCAGGAAGTGCAGGCCCAGTTGCTCAGAAAGGCTGCGGCACACTCGGATTCCACGAACACTGTTGCCTTTGCCGTCGAGCAAGGGCGAATAGACCCCGATGCCTAATTGTCCCGGCAGAACGGCGACGATACCGCCGCCGACACCGCTCTTGGCCGGCATGCCTACCGCACTGACCCAGTCACCGGCGTCGTCGTACATACCGCAGGTGACCATAACCGACAGCGCGCGCTTGACCACCGCGGCATCGGTCACCCGCCGGCCTGTCTGCGGATTGATACCGCCGCGAGCCAGGGTCGCCCCCATCTTGGCGAGGTCGGTCGACGTGACGCGCAGTGAGCACTGTCGGTAGTACACATCGAGCACCTCATCGGGGTCGCCCTCGAGCACTCCGAAGCTCTGCAACATGTAGCCGATCGCCCGGTTCCGACTGCCGGAGGCCTTCTCGGACGCGTAGACGCGTTCATCCAACTCAAGCCGCCGCCCGGCGAACATCGAGTAGAAATCCTGAATCAGCGCGAATCGCTGGTCAGGAGTCGCACCCGGAAGGAGCGACACCGCCGCGATGGCCCCGGCGTTGATCATCGGATTCTTGGGCATCCTGGTGGTGCGGTCCACGCTGATCTCGTTGAACGCCTCGCCGGACGGTTCAACGCCGATCTTCGCATCCACAGCGTCGGCACCGATCTGATCCAGCGCGAGGGCGTAGGTGAATGGCTTGGAGATCGACTGAATCGTGAATTCCAGTCCAGCATCACCGGATTCGTAGATGAATCCATCCGCCGAGGACAACGACATGGCGAATCCGTTGGGGTCGACAGAGGCGAGTTCGGGAATGTAGTTCGCAAGCTTGCCGTCGCTGACACCCGCATGTTCGGCACAGATGCGGTCGAGGTATTGCTGCACCAGTTTCGCCACGAACTGGAGTGTATCTACCCGACAACCATGTCGGTTTTCCGCTAGTGATGTCGGCGGCCACGTGCCATTGTCAATGGCATGCCCACCGACTTCGACCGCTGCTACCGGGCCGTCCAGGCCAAGGACGCCCGGTTCGACGGTTGGTTCGTCACCGCAGTTCTCACTACGAAGATCTACTGCCGGCCCAGCTGCCCAGTCCGGCCACCCTACGCCCGCAACATGCGTTTCTATCCGACGGCGGCATCAGCTCAACGAGCCGGCTTCCGCGCGTGCAAGCGATGTAGGCCAGACGCCTCACCGGGCTCCCCGGAATGGAATGTGCGCGGCGACGTCGTCGCCCGGGCGATGCGCCTGATAGCCGATGGCACCGTCGATCGCGAGGGCGTCACCGGATTGGCAACTCGAGTGGGCTACACCGTGCGTCAACTCGAGCGCCTGATGCAGTCGGAGGTGGGGGCTGCCCCGCTGGCACTGGCGCGGGCGCAGCGGACCCAGATGGCCCGCGTGCTCATCGAAACCACGGATATGCCTTTTGGCGATGTCGCGTTCGCTGCCGGCTTCTCCAGTATCCGCCAGTTCAACGACACCGTGCGCACGGTGTGCGACCGGACGCCAACACTGCTACGCCAGCGGGCCCGAACTCGATTCGGACGCGACGACGCCGTCGGCACCGGCGTGATGTCGTTGCGGCTACCCGTGCGAATGCCGTTCAACTACGAAGGACTTTTTGGCCATCTGGCAGCCAGCGCCGTCCCGGGCGTAGAAGAGATCCGCGACGGTGCCTATCGGCGGACGCTAGGCCTGCCAAACGGAACAGGAATCGTCAGCCTGCAACCCCACCCCGATCACGTGCGATGCCAACTGGTGGTCGACAACTTTCGCGACCTGTCGACGGCCATCGCGCGGTGCCGGCGACTGCTGGACCTGGATGCAGATCCCGAGGCGATCGTGGATGCCCTCGGCGCCGACGAGGAGCTCGGCCGCCTGGTGGCCAAGGCCCCCGGCCAGCGCATCCCACGGACCGTCGACGAGCACGAGCTCGCCATCCGTGTCGTGCTAGGCCAACAGGTCTCGATCGGGGCGGCACGCACCCACACAAGTCGGGTCGTGGCGGCCTACGGCCGTCCGATCAAGGATGCCGACGGCAATCTGACCCACGTGTTTCCCACATCGGGAGACCTTTCGGACATCGACTCACGCTATCTGGCATTTCCGAAGTCCCGGCAACGTACATTGGCTGCGCTGATCACCGCCCTGAACAGCGGGGAGGTCGTGCTCAATTCTGGATGTGACCGAAACCTCGCACGAGAACAGCTGCTCGCGCTTCCGGGGATAGGCCCTTGGTCAGCCGAGATGGTCGCGATGCGGGGCCTCGGCGATCCCGATGCCCTCCCGGCGACCGATCTGGGAGTGGCGGCGGCCGCGCACAAGCTCGGATTGCCTGCCACGCCAAGACTTCTCATCCAGCGGAGTGACCGTT
>CAXMSM010000067.1:0-2528 GCA_964195655.1 uncultured Gammaproteobacteria bacterium
CGCGCTGTGACAGCTCGTGCAGGGCGCGGCCCACGGTGTGATTGGCCTCCGCGGAGGCGTAGGCCCGTCGGACCTGGCCGAGAACCTGCTGTTCACCGATGACCGCGGAGTCCAAACCGCTGGCGACGGAGAATAGATGCTCCACAGCGGCTTCGGCATAGCGGACGTAGGCGTACTTCGTCAGATCATGCAGCGGCATCCCACAGCGCTCGGAGAGCACCTGCCCGATCACGGAGAGTCCGCCGTGGAACGCGTCGACGACTGCGTAGACCTCGACGCGGTTGCAGGTGGAGAGCACCATGGCCTCGGTTACCAGCGGGGATTCGAGCACCTGGTCGACGATCTTGACCTGATCGGACTCATCGGTGCTCAGCTGCTCAAGGACGGACACGGGCGCACTGCGGTGCGAAACCCCGAAAAGCAATACGCTCATGGCTCCCTCACCACGTCATCCACGGTAGTCGGTAAACAGCTGGGCTGCCAAATTCGCGCAACCTCTTGACCGAACTGTATTCCAGCAGGCCCCCACCCGTGCTTCCTCTGCCGGAATACAGTTCCGGCGGGCAACCGGGCGGGGTGCTCACCGGGCGAGATCAGCACGCAACCTGGCCTCGTCGACCTCCCAGTAACTGTGCTCGGCGCCGTCCAACAACACCACGGGAAGCCGGTCGCCGAACTCGGCGCGCAACGCATTGTCCCCGGCGGCCGCAGCCACGTCGACATCGGTCACCTTCAGCATGAAGGCCAGTTCGTCCGCCAACTCGGCCAGTCGCGTCTGTACGGCCAGACAGATCGGGCATCCCTGGCGTGTGAGCAACTGCACCTGCCGGTCCATCCGGCCAGTATTGCCGCCAGGTGACCTAAAGTTGTCACCGTGTCTGCTACCGGGGAGAGCGAGGTCGGCAGCCCGCTGCCACCCGACCTGACTGCGGCGGCATTCTTCGATGTCGACAACACGTTGGTGCACGGTTCCTCGCTGGTGCATTTCGCCCGCGGCCTGGCCGCACGCGATTACTTCACCTACAGAGATCTGGCACGCTTCGCGCTCGCACAGGCCAAATTCCAGCTCACCGGGCGGGAGAGCAGCGAAGACGTCGCCGCGGGCAGGCGCAAGGCGCTCGCCTTCATCGAGGGTCGGTCCACGGCCGAGCTTGTCGAACTCGGCGAGGAGATCTACGACGAGATCATCGCCGACAAGATTTGGCCGGGAACCCGTGTACTGGCACAGATGCACCTCGACGCGGGCCAGCAGGTGTGGCTGGTCACCGCGACCCCTTGCGAACTGGCGGCGACCATCGCGCGACGACTGGGGCTGACGGGCGCGCTGGGGACCGTCGCTGAATCGGTCGACGGCGTATTCACCGGCCGACTGATCGGTGAAATACTGCACGGCAGCGGAAAGGCGCATGCGGTACGGTCACTGGCCATTCGCGAGGGGCTGAACCTGCGCCGCTGTACTGCGTACTCAGACAGCTTCAACGACGTCCCGATGCTGTCGCTGGTCGGCACCTCGGTGGCCATCAATCCAGACGCCGACCTGCGCGATGTGGCCCGTCAGCGCGGTTGGGAGATCCGCGACTTCCGCACCGCCCGCAAGGCGGCGCGGATCGGAGTTCCGTCGGCGCTGGCGCTGGGCGCCGCCGGGGGTGCGTTGGCAGCAGCGGTGTCACGCCGCGACAAACCGTAGTGAGCCCGCGGCGCGGCGCATCTCACGCTGATAAACTCGCGCCGCTACCCGAGAAACGGAAACGCCGCCGGCATCAGCCCTAGCGAGAAGCGAAGCGGATCGCGCATAGACCCAAAGCGAGGAGCGAAGCGGATCGCGCATGAGCATCGCTGAAAGCATCATCGGAACCCACTACCGGTATCCGGATTATTTCGAGGTCAACCGCGAGAAGATCCGCGAGTTCGCGCGCGCCGTGAAGGATGACCATCCGGCGCACTTCACCGAAGAGTCGGCCACAGACTACGGATACGATGAGCTGGTCGCATCGCTGACATTCGTTGCGGTCGCCGGTCGGCGCGTGCAGCAGGAGATCTTCAACCAATTCGACCTCCCCATCAATATGGAGCGGGTACTACACCGCGATCAGAAGTTGACCTTCCACCGGCCGATCCTGGCCGGCGACAAGCTCTGGTTCGACTCCTATCTGGATTCGGTCATCGAGTCACACGGCGCGATCCTCACCGAGGTTCGCGGCGAGGTCACTGACGACGACGGCAACCCGGTACTGACCAGCATCGTGACCATCCTCGGTGAAGCCGAGCACGAGGGCGAGGCCGACGAGATCACCGCGAAAATCGCCGCCGGGCGGGACGCGGCCATCGCCAAAATGGTTGCTGGGCAAAACGCCCAGGGAAGCTAGACGAACACCGATATCCGAGGAACGTCTACCCGAGGAACATATTGCGGCGATTCGCCAACAGCTGGTAGAGCGTCTGCTGAATGGTCTCGCGCACCTGGTCCGTCAACTCGAAGGTGATCATCGGGTCGTCAGCTGCCGACTCGTCGAAGTCGGTGGTGTCAA
>CAXMSM010000068.1:0-2042 GCA_964195655.1 uncultured Gammaproteobacteria bacterium
GCACACGAGGCTACGAGGACTCATCGGGCACGGCGTGGTCGCGGTGCGCGGAAAGGGCCTGTGGGCCGGTGTCGACGTCGATCCGGTGCACGGCACCGGGAAACAGATCGGTCTGAGGCTGGTCGATCGCGGTGTTCTGGTGAAGGACACCCAAGGGTCGACGCTGCGGTTCGCGCCGCCACTGGTGATCACCACCAAGGAGATTGACTGGGCTGTTGATCAGTTAGCGGGCGTTCTGGCCGAAACGGGTTCACACTAGTTCGGTACTGTCGCCAACGACCAGGAGGCTTGATGCCCGCCCCATCGATGGGCCTCACCGAGCAGATGCTCAGACGGCGCCCGGCGATCGGCGCCCCGGTCGCCCACGGAGCCTCCGACCACCTTGAGCGCAGCATCGGCACTTTTCAGCTGACGATGTTCGGCGTGGGTGCCACCGTTGGCACCGGCATCTTCTTCGTGTTGTCCAAGGCGGTGCCCGAAGCCGGACCGGCAGTGATCATTTCGTTCATCATCGCCGGTATTGCCGCCGGCCTATCGGCCATCTGTTACGCAGAGATGGCGTCCGCCATACCGGTATCGGGATCGAGCTACTCCTACGCCTACACGACGCTTGGTGAATTCGTCGCGATGGGCATCGGCGCCTGCCTACTGCTCGAATACGGCGTGTCCATCTCCGCGGTGGCGGTCGGCTGGAGCGGCTATGTGAACAAGTTGCTGGACAACCTGTTCGGCGTGCAGGTTCCCCAGATGCTTTCAGCCGCACCGTGGGACGACGCTGGCGGCCTGGTCAACCTTCCCGCAGTCCTGCTCATTGCCATGTGCGCAGTGCTGTTGATCCGTGGCGCCAGCGAGTCGGCTGTAGTGAATACCATCATGGTGGCCATCAAGCTCGGTGTGCTGCTGCTGTTCGTCGTCATCGCTCTCACCGCATACAACTCCGACCATTTCGCCGGATTCTGGGACGCCGGTTTCTCCGGCATCACCCTGGCCGCGAGCGGCATCTTTTTCTCCTATATCGGCCTCGACGCCGTTTCCACGGCAGGTGACGAGGTCAAGAATCCACAGAAGACCATGCCCCGCGCGATCCTGGCCGCGCTGATCATCGTCACCAGCGTCTATGTGTTGGTGGCGTTCGCCGCCCTGGGATCGCAGCCCACCGCGGAGTTCGGTTCAGAGGAGCAGTCCACCGCGGGCCTGGCGGTGATCCTGGAAAACATCACCGGCAGCACCTGGTCTAGCACGGTTCTAGCGGCCGGCGCAGTCATCTCCATCTTCTCCGTCGCCCTGGTCGTGATGTACGGCCAGACCCGAATCCTGTTCGCGATGGGTCGCGACGGGCTGCTCCCGTCGTTGTTCGCCAAAGTCAATCCCCCGCGTTGACTCATCAAAAATGCGCGCGTAGCGCTCTTCGTTGCCTCATCTGAGAATGCGCGCGTACGGCGCGCCTGACCAGTGGTGGACGGATCGCTGGATAGGCCCAGGTTATGGGGCTGACGTTGAGTCAACGCAAAGCTGTGACGAAGACGATCGCGACTCGCTACGCGGGGTTGGACAAGGCCGGTAAGGGCCGGATCCTGGACGAGTTGTGCGCCACGACCGGCTGGCACCGTAACCACGCGCGCAGGGCACTGAGGACCGCACAGCGGCCCAAGATCGTCAAGCCTAGGGCGCTACGACCACCCAAGTATGGGCCGAAAGTGGTTGCGGCGTTGATTTTCTGCTGGGCGGTGCTGGGGATGCCGGCGGGTAAGAGGCTGGCCCCGATGCTGTCTGCGCTGGTTCCCATTCTGCGGAAGTTCGGTGAGCTGCAGATCGATGACGACACCGCCGCACTGCTGACCGGTATGTCGGCAGCCACTATCGACCGCCGCCTGGCCGGTGAACGCAAGAAGCATCAACTCAAGGGCCGCAGCCACACCAAGCCGGGGTCGTTGCTCAAATCTCAGATCCCGATCCGTACCTGGGCGGACTGGAACGATGCGGTGCCCGGGTTCGTCGAGATCGATCTGGTCGGCCACGAGGGCGGTAACGCCACTGGTGAG
>CAXMSM010000069.1:0-12231 GCA_964195655.1 uncultured Gammaproteobacteria bacterium
CGCAACGGCATTCACTCGGGGCTGTGCGGCCAGGCCCCGTCGGACTATCCGGACATGGCCGAGTTCCTGGTCGGACTCGGCATCGACTCGATGAGCCTGAATCCCGACACCGTGGTGAAGACCACCCGCCAGGTGTTAGAGCTGGAACAACAGCCCCCAACAGTCCCATGAAGCTACCGATCACCATCGACCCGCGTTACCACGACGCGGTGCTGCTTGACCTCGACGGTGCACGAGCCGACGACGCGACAATCGTCGGCTCCGCGGTCGAACTGGCCCGCAAGCTGCGCCAAGCCGGTGTCGCGACCGCGGCGTATTCCTCGCGCCCGCATTTTCGGCGGGAGTTGGAGGACGCCGGGCTCGATAACCTGTTCGATATTTGCGTCGACGGAATCGCCGGACGGGGTGCCCAGGACAACACCGACGTCGCGGTGCTCACGCAAGCCACCCGTGGACTCAGTGTGCGACCGCAACGCTGTGTCGTCCTCGAACGCTCCACGGCCGGGGTTGCCGCGGCCCGCGACGCCGGGTTCGCCCTCGTCATCGGCATCGGCGACCAGGCGGACGATCTGTCGCGCAGCGGCGCCGACATCGTGGTCTGCGACCTGGCCGACATCGCCGTCCGCACCGGGGACACGCGGATCTCGGAGCTGCCGAACGCGCTGGAGTCCTATGGTCAGCTGATTGGCATCACTGGCTCGCGCGATTCGATGCTGTTCCTGGACTACGACGGAACCCTGTCCCCCATCGTGTCGGATCCCGCTGCGGCCACGCTCGTCGACGGCGCCGCCGAGGCGCTGGAACTCGCCGCGAAGGCATCGCCGGTGGCCATCCTGAGCGGTCGTGACCTCGAGGATGTCCGCAGCCGAGTGGACATCCCCGGCCTCTGGTACGCGGGCAGCCACGGTTTCGAGCTGACCGGACCAGACGGCACCCGGCACCAGAACGAAACGGCCGCACAGTTCATCCCCATCCTCGAACGCGCCGCGGCCGAACTCAGCCGGAGCCTGGCCCAGATTCCGGGAGTGCGCGTCGAACACAAACGATTCGCCGTAGCCGTGCACTACCGCGAGGTGGCGGCCGAGCGGGTCGGCGAGGTCGTGGCCGCGGCGCATGCGGTCGGGGCGCGCGACGGTCTGCGGGTCACCGGCGGGCGGATGATCGTCGAGCTGCGACCCGACATCGACTGGGACAAGGGAACCACGCTGACCTGGATCCGCGACCGGATCGACAAGACCGGCTCGATGCTGCCGATTTACATCGGTGACGACCTCACCGACGAAGATGCATTCGAGGCGGTTCGGTTCGACGGCATCGGAATCGTCGTCGCGCACGACGAGGACGGCAACCGAAAGTCGGCCGCCCACTTCACTCTTCGGAGCCCCGAACAGGTGCGCGAGTTCATCGAGCGCGGTTCTGGGTGGCTTGCCTACAAGCAGCAGGTATCGAACAAGGCGTGGGACTACGTCTTCGACGGGTACGACCCGCAGAACGAGAAGCTCCGCGAAGCGTTGTGCACCGTGGGAAACGGATACTTCGCCACCAGAGGCGCTGCGCCGGAGAGCAAATTCGGGCAGGTGCACTATCCGGGGACCTACGCCGCCGGGGTGTTCAACCGGCTCGTCGATGACGTCTCGGGAACTGAGATCGACAACGAGAGCCTGGTCAACCTGCCCAACTGGCTCCCGTTGACATTCCGGATCGACGGCGGCGACTGGTTCGACATCGATGCTGTGGAGGTGCTGTCGTACCGCCAGACTCTCGGCCTTCGCGCCGCGGTGCTGACACGGCAGGTGCGCTTCACCGACGACGCCGGCCGAACCAGTTCGCTGACACAGCGACGATTCGTGGCGATGCACATGCCCCACGTCGGCGCCCTGGAGACGACCGTCGTGGCCGAGAACTGGTCCGGGACCATCGAGTTCCGCTCGACCCTGGACGGCGGCGTGACGAACTCACTGGTCGAACGGTACCGCGACCTGGACAATCAGCATCTCGGGCCGGTAGACACGCGAGAGATCGGCGACGGCGCGGTGCTGCTGACGACGCAGACCACCCAGTCGCGCATCCCCATCGCCATGGCGGCCCGCAACACGGTGCGGCGCGACGGCGAACCGGTCCCGGCCACGTTCCACCTCTACGATCAGCACGACGAAATCGGTCACGACATCGCCGTGCGGATGTCGGCCGGTGACCGCGTCACGGTGGAGAAGGTGGTCACCGTCTACACCGGGCGCGATGTCGCGACGTCCGAACCGGCCGTCGACGCCGGACGCTGGGTGACCCGGCTGGGCCGGTTTAACGAACTGCTCGCCGGGCATCGAACCGACTGGATGCACCTGTGGGAGCGGCTGTCCATCGAATTCGACGACTTCGGCGAAGAATTACGAATCGTGCGCCTGCATCTGCTGCATCTGCTGCAGACGGTGTCACCGAACACCGACGACATCGACGCCGGGGTGCCGGCCCGCGGACTGCACGGTGAGGCCTACCGGGGACACATCTTCTGGGACGAGCTGTTCATCTTCCCCGTGCTCAACCTGCGGTTGCCGATGGTCACCCGGTCGCTGCTCAGGTACCGCTACGTTCGCCTGGACGAGGCCCGTCATGCCGCCCGTGCGGCCGGTCACCGCGGTGCGATGTATCCATGGCAGTCCGGCAGCGACGGGCGCGAGGAAAGCCCACTGCTGCATCTCAACCCGCGCAGCGGACGCTGGAATCCCGATGCCAGCGCGCGCGCACACCACATCGGCATCGCCGTCGCCTACAACGCGTGGAAGTTCTATCAGGTCACCGGGGACCTGGCGTACCTGATCGACTACGGCGCGGAGACGCTGGTCGAGATCGCCCGCTTCTTCGTCAGCCTGGCCACCTACGACGAAGATCACGCACGCTTCGTCATCCGCGGTGTGATCGGGCCCGACGAGTTCCACTCCGGTTACCCCGGTGCCCCCTACGGGGGAATCGACAACAACGCATACACCAACGTGATGGCCGTTTGGGTGATCATGCGGGCCTTCGAGGCGCTCAACCTGCTACCGCTGCCCAACCGCCTGGACCTGCGCGAAACGCTCGGACTGAGCAGTGCCGAACTGGCCCACTGGGACGACGTCAGCCGGCGGATGTACGTCCCGTTCCACGACGGCGTCATCAGCCAGTTCGAGGGTTATGGCGACCTGGCGGAACTGGATTGGGAACGTCTTCGCAGTCAGTACGGCAACATCCAGCGGCTGGACCGCATCCTCGAGGCGGAGGACGACGACGTCAACCGTTACCAGGCATCCAAGCAGGCCGACGCGCTCATGCTGCTTTACCTCATGTCTGCCACCGAATTGGTGGAATTGATCGACCGGCTCGGCTATCGGTTCTCCCCCGATGAGGTGCCGAAGATGGTGGACTACTACCTGGCCCGCACCTCGCACGGGTCCACGCTCAGCGGTGTCGTGCACACCTGGGTTCTCGCGCGGGCCAACCGCGACCGCGCGCTGGAGTTCTTCCAGCAGGCGCTGAAGTCGGATGTCTCCGACATCCAGGGCGGCACCACGTCGGAGGGTATTCACCTCGCAGCCATGGCCGGAACCGTCGACCTCATGCAGCGGTGCTTCACCGGGCTGGAGACCCGGTCCGACCGCCTGATCCTTTCCCCCCACTGGCCGGAAGGCCTTGGCGTGCTGGCGATACCGATCCACTACCGTGGCCTGCACCTGCATCTTCGGGTCAGCGGCAAGGGCGTGATCATCAGTGCGGATCCACGTGACGCCGCCGGGATCGAAGTGGAGTGCCGCGGTCAGGTCGTTCAACTGATGCCCGGAACCACCGTCCGGTTCCCGGGTTGACGATGGCCGGCCTCGAAGACGTCACGCCGCTCGCGGATCTGAGCCACGGGCATTCCCGGGCCGGGCCGGTGCGCGAACGCCGGCCCGTCTACGTCGATCTGCTGCCGCCCTGCAATGCCGGTTGCCCGGCCGGAGAGAACATCCAGGCGTGGCTGGCGCACACCACCGCCGGGCGGCACGAAGCCGCGTGGCGGCAGCTCGTCACGGACAATCCCTTCGCCGCCATCCACGGTCGGGTGTGTTATCACCCGTGTGAAACTGTTTGTAACCGAGCCGATCTCGACTCCGCGGTATCGATCCATTCGGTCGAGCGGTTCCTCGGCGACCTGGCCCGGGAACGTGGCTGGATGTTCGAACCACCGGCTACCCGGACCGGCAAGCGGGTGCTGGTCATCGGCGCGGGGCCCAGCGGTCTGTCCGCCGCCTACCATTTGGCGCGCCTCGGCCATGAGGTCGAGATCCGCGACGCGGGGGCCGCACCCGGCGGGATGATGCGGTACGGCATTCCGAGCTACCGGCTGCCCCGGGACGTGCTGAATGATGAACTGAACCGGGTCGCGGCCATGGGCGTGCGGGTGACCTGTGACCATCGGGTCGACGATCTCGCGGCCGAACGCGACGAGGGCGGCTTCGACGCGGTGTTCGTCGCGATCGGCGCACACCTGGCCAAGCGCGTCGACATCCCGGCCCGCGACGCCGGCACGATGACCGACGCGGTGTCGTTTCTGCGCAGCGTCGCCTCCGGCGAGAAGCCGGTGATCGGCCGGCACGTCGCCGTCTACGGCGGCGGCAACACCGCGATGGACGCCGCCCGCGTCGCCCGCCGCCTCGGCGCCGAGGACGCGGTGATCGTCTACCGACGCACCCGCGATCAGATGCCCGCCCACGCCGAGGAAGCCGAGGACGCCGAACGCGAGGGCGTGCGGATCAACTGGCTGCGGACGATCACCGCCTTCGATGGCCCCGAATTGCAGGTCGAGGTCATGGAACTCGACGATTCGGGCCACCCAAGGCCAACCGGACGCTTCGAGACGCTGGCCGCCGACACGCTGATCATGGCGGTCGGCCAGGAGACGGAGTCGGCGTTCATGCGGACGCTGCCGGGAGTGGAATTCGACGAGGACGGCAGCGTGCGCGTCTCGCCATCACTGATGACCGGCTGTCCGGGCGTTTTCGCCGGTGGCGACATGGTGCCCAGTGAGCGGACGGTCACCGTCGGTGTGGGCCACGGGAAGAAGGCGGCCTATCACATTGACGCCTGGCTGCGCGGGTCGCCGGCCGAACGGCCGCCAAAGCACCCGACGGCGACGTTCGACGCACTGAATCTCTGGTACTTCGGCGACGCCGCCCGACGGCGGCAGCCCGAACTCGAGGCCGCCACACGTGTGCAGGGTTTCGACGAGGTCGTCGGCGGTCTGTCGAACGACGAGGCGGCTTTCGAGGCCGCGCGTTGTCTGTCGTGTGGGAATTGCTTCGAATGCGACGGCTGCCTGGGCGCATGC
The DNA here is from genome assembly GCA_964195655.1 of uncultured Gammaproteobacteria bacterium. Lineage (GTDB taxonomy): Bacteria > Actinomycetota > Actinomycetes > Mycobacteriales > Mycobacteriaceae > Mycobacterium. Next base: position 5,339 of record CAXMSM010000069.1, read on the forward strand.
CCCGAGGAATCGGTGATCAAACTCGGTGTGGGGCACCGGTATCGGTTCAACTACGACACTTGCACGGGCTGCGCTGTCTGCGCCGATCAGTGCCCGGTGCACGCCATCGAGATGTTCCCGGAACCGAAATGACACGTACCACGGTGGACGGCAACGAGGCCGTCGTTTCGGTCGCCTACCGGCTCAACGAGGCGTGCTGCATCTACCCGATCACGCCGTCGTCGCCGATGGCCGAGTTGGCCGACGTTTGGTCCAGCGCGGAGCGGACCAATGTGTGGGGCACCGTCCCCACGGTGGTCGAAATGCAAAGCGAAGGCGGAGCGGCGGGCGCTCTGCACGGAGCTCTGCAGAGCGGCGCGCTGACCACGACCTTCACCTCTTCGCAGGGCCTGCTGCTGATGATCCCCAACATGTACAAGATCGCCGGTGAACTAACCTCGGCCGTCATCAACGTGGCAGCCAGATCAGTAGCAGCGCAAGCATTGTCGATCTTCGGTGACCACTCCGACGTGATGGCTGTCCGGCAAACGGGGTTCGCAATGCTCGCGTCGGCCTCGGTTCAGGAGGCACAGGATCTGGCGCTTGTCGCGCAGGCGGCAACACTGGCGACCCGGGTGCCGTTCGTGCATTTCTTCGACGGGTTCCGCACCTCGCACGAGCTCAACACGATCGAGACGCTTACCGATGACGACCTGCGGGCGCTGGTGCCCGCGGAGTTGGTGCGGGCGCATCGCGGGCGGGCGCTGTCTCCTGAACGGCCGTTCATTCGTGGCACCGCACAGAACCCGGACGTCTTCTTTCAGGCGCGGGAAACGGTGAACCCGTTCTACGCAAGGGTTCCCGGCGTTGTCGAGGACCTGCTGGCGCAGCTTGGCGAGCGTACCGGCCGCACGATGAGCATCGTCGAGTACTCCGGGCATCCGGAGGCGGAGCGAGTACTGGTGGTGATGGGGTCGGGTGCCGAGACCGTGGTGCAGACCGTCGCCACACTCGTCGAGCAGGGCGAGCGGGTCGGCGTGGTGCAGATGCGGTTGTACCGGCCGTTTCCCACCGCAGCGCTGTTGGCGGCGTTGCCGGCATCGGTACGCACCGTCGGCGTGCTGGACCGCACCAAAGAGCCGGGGTCGATCGGCGAACCGCTCTATCTGGACGTGGTCGCGGCGCTCGCCGAGGCGCACTCCGACGGGGCACGACCGACCATGCCTCGGGTTACCGGTGGACGCTACGGGCTGTCCTCCAAGGAGTTCACGCCCGCGATGGTCGCCGGCGTGTTCACCGAACTCGCCCGCGAGCATCCGCGGCGGCGCTTCACCATCGGTATCGACGACGACGTCTCGGGCACCAGTGTCGACTACGACCCGTCATTCGACATCGAGTCACCCAACACGTTCCGGGCGGTCTTCTTCGGGCTGGGCTCGGACGGTACCGTCAGCGCCAACAAGAACACCATTAAGATCATGGGGTCCGAAGAAGGCCTGAACGCCCAGGCGTACTTCGTCTATGACTCGAAGAAATCAGGTTCGCAGACCGAGTCACATCTGCGTTTCGGGCCGGATCCGATCAGGGCCCCTTACCTCGTGAACGGCGCCAATTTCATCGGCTGCCATCAGTTCCGGTTCCTCGACAAAGTCGACGTACTTGGTCGCGCCGCCAACGACGCGACACTGCTGCTGAATTGCCGGCTGCCAGCTCCCAAAGTGTGGGACGCGCTGCCCCGGCGGGTCCAGGAGCAGATCCTGGACAAGAACATCACGCTCTACACCGTCGACGCCGACCGGATCGCGCGCGATGTCGGACTGGCCGGACGCATCAACATCGTCCTGCAGACGTGTTTCTTCGCGATCTCGGACGTGCTGCCTCGCGAACAGGCCATCGCCCGGATCAAGGAGTCGGTGGACAAGATGTACGGCAACCGCGGCGCCGAGGTGTTGGCCAAAGAATTGGCCGCGGTGGACCGCGCCTTGGCCGGGTTGCGGCGGATCGAGGTGCCGGCCGGGATTTCCGGGGCCACCTCCACCCGCCCACCGGTACCGACGGTGCCGGAGTCGGCACCGGAGTTCGTCCGCACCGTGACCGCGGAGATGATGGCCGGACGCGGAAACCTGCTGCCGGTCAGCGCACTTCCGGTGGACGGCACCTACCCGAGCGGTACCACTGCCTACGAGAAGCGCAACGTCTCCGAGTCGGTCGCGGTATGGGATTCCGACAGCTGCATCCAGTGCGGCAACTGTAGCTTCGTCTGCCCGCACAGCGTGATCCGGTCCAAGTTCTACGATGAGTCCCAACTAGCGGGGGCGCCTGAGGAATTCGCCTCCGCGCCGCTGGAGGCCGTCGGCCTGCCCAACGCCAGGTACTCATTGCAGGTATACGTCGAAGACTGCACCGGATGCGGCCTGTGTGTCGAAGCCTGCCCGGTCGTGATACCCGGCGCCGGCGTGACCAAGTCGATCAACCTCGCTCCCGCGGCGCCGCGGTTGGCCACCGAGCGTGAGAACATCAGTTTCTTCGAGACACTGCCCACCAATGACAGGGCCAGAGTGGACTTCGGCACGGTGCGTGGCACCCAGTTCCTGCAGCCGCTGTTCGAGTTCTCCGGCGCCTGCGCGGGCTGCGGCGAAACGCCCTACCTCAAACTGCTCTCCCAGTTGTTCGGGGACCGGCTGATGATTGCCAACGCGACCGGCTGCTCATCGATCTACGGCGGCAACCTGCCCACCACCCCCTGGACCACCGACGCCGACGGGCGTGGCCCAGCCTGGTCGAATTCGCTGTTCGAGGACAACGCGGAGTTCGGGCTGGGCCTGCGGTTGGCCAGCGACGGGCACGTCACGCTGGCCCGGCGACGCCTCGCCGAGTTGCGCACCGTCATCGGTGCGGAGCTGGTAGACGCGATCCTGTCGGCGCCGCAGCTGCGGGAGTCGGAATTGGCGGCCCAGCGTGAGCGGGTGGCCGAGCTCAGGATCCGTCTCGACGGGCTCGACCCCGATCTGACCGCTGACCTGCTCAGCGTGCTGGACAGCCTGGTGCGGCGCAGCGTGTGGATCGTCGGTGGTGACGGCTGGGCATACGACATCGGGTCCGGCGGGCTCGACCACGTGCTGGCGACCGGGCGCAATGTCAATGTGCTGGTGCTCGACACCGAGGTGTACTCCAACACTGGCGGCCAGATGTCCAAGTCGACACCACTGGGCGCGGTCGCGAAGTTCGCCGCAGCCGGCAAGACGGTGCCGAAGAAGGATCTCGCTCTGCAGGCGATTGCCTACGGAAACGTCTACGTCGCCAAAGTCGCCATGGGTGCCGACCCACAGCAGACCCTGCAGGCCTTCCGTGAGGCGGAGGCCTACGACGGTCCGTCGTTGGTGATCGCCTACAGCCAGTGCATTGCGCACGGCATCGATATGCGGCTGGGGATGGATCAGCAATACCGCGCCGTCGCCAGCGGACATTGGCCGCTACTGCGCTACGACCCGGTACTGCGCGCCGCCGGGAAAAACCCGTTCCTGCTCGATTCGCACCGACCGCGGATCCCGCTGTCCGACTACGTCTACCGGGAGCTTCGCTACCGTGCTCTGGCCAACTCAGATCCGGTCGAGGCCGAACGAATGCTCGGTTTGGCCGAGCAGGCGATCGAGCAGCGCTGGAATGTCTATGAGGAGATGGCTTCTCGCGGCCCCGAACACTTCCACCCCGACGCTCGCAGGGAACGCTGATGGATCTCGCCACCCGCTATCTGGGCCTGGACCTGCCCAATCCGCTGGTCGCTTCGGCATCCCCGATGTCGAAGACCGTCGACGGTGTGCGGCGCCTGGCCGACGCCGGCGTCGGCGCCGTGGTGCTCTATTCGCTGTTCGAAGAGCAGCTTCGGCGCGAGGCCGAGCAGAATGCGCGCAGAGCGGAGGCAGGGTCGGAGAGCTTCGCCGAGTCGCTGACGTACTTCCCAGACGCCGCCGGCGCGGACCACGGCCCACGCCGATACCTGAGCCTGCTCGAACGCGCAGTCGAGGCCGTCTCGGTTCCCGTGATCGCCAGCATCAACGGCAGCACCCCCGGCAGTTGGGCCGGATACGCCCGATCAATGCAGGATTGCGGTGCGGCCGCAGTCGAATTGAACATCTATTCGCTACCCGGCGATCCGCACATCTCCGGCCGCGACGTTGAGCAGCGTCACCTCGACATCCTCGCCGGGGTCAAGGACGCGGTGACCCTGCCGGTGGCCGTGAAACTCAGCCCCTTTTTCAGCGCGACCGCCGAGATGGCACGGCGGCTGGACCTGGCCGGCGCCGACGGTCTGGTGCTGTTCAACCGATTTTTTCAGCCCGACATCGACACCGAGACGCTCGCTGTTACGCCCGGGACATCGTTGTCTCGCGCGGCCGAAGCTCGGCTACCGTTGACGTGGATTACGCTGCTGCACGGGCGAATCAGTGCTTCACTCGCCGCAACAACCGGTGTCGAGGGCTCCACGGAGCTGGTCAAGTACCTACTGGCCGGCGCAGACGTGGTGATGACGGCCTCTGCACTTCTGCGCCACGGCCCCGACTATGCCGCGGTCCTGCTCGACGGGTTACGCGACTGGATGGCACGCAAGGGATACGCCGCGATCGAAGAGGTCCGTGGTCTGCTCGCCGTCCCGATTGGAACCGATGAGGCCGAATACGAGCGCGAGGACTACGTCCGCTCACTTCGGCAGGCCAACCGCGCCGAGTACGGCCCCTGGTGAACTAGTCGACGGATAAACACCCGTCAGCTCGTCAACCCGTCAACCCGTCAACCCGAACGGAAGCTTCGGGTCCGAAGCCGCGATTTCGAGAAGTCGGTTGTATTTCGCGACGCGCTCTCCTCGCGCCGGCGCACCGGACTTGATCTGACCGCATCCCGAACCAACGGCAAGATCAGCGATGAAAGTGTCGTCAGTCTCGCCGGAACGATGCGAGATCATCGCGGCATATCCTGATTCACGGCAAATGCGCAGCGCTTCAAGTGTCTCCGATACCGTGCCGACTTGATTGACCTTGATCAGCGCGGCATTGCCGATGCCGGCGGTGACGGCCGCGGCGATCAAGTCCGGGTTGGTGACGAAATTGTCATCACCCACCAGTTGCACACGTTCACCGAGCGTGTCGGTGAGCTTCTGCCAGCCTGAGGTGTCGGTCTCGCCGAGTCCATCCTCGATGCTCCAGACAGGGAACCTGTCGATCATCTCCACGTACCGATCGATCATGTCCTCACTGGACAACGACTCTCCGCCAACCGCGTACCTGCCGTCGCGGTGGAACTCGCTTGAGGCTGGATCGAGGGCGATCGCGACGCCGTCCCTGCCGGGGGTATAACCGGCATCGCTGATCGCCTGCACGAGCAGTGCCAAAACTTCCTCCGGGAAAGCGATCTCAGGCGCGAAGCCACCCTCATCCCCGAGGCCCGTCTCGAAGCCACCGTCGGCTAGCAGCCTCCGCAGCTTTTGATAGACCTCGGCTCCGGCCCGGACCGCTTCGGGTAGCGTCGGCGCCCCGATCGGCGCGATCATGAACTCCTGAAAGTCGAGCTCGTTCGCCGCGTGCACACCCCCGTTCACAACGTTGAAGTGCGGCACCGGTAGCCGCGGAGGAACTCCGTCTGGGGTCAGCCACCGCCATAGGGGTTGCCCTGACTCGAGCGCAAACGCCCGGGCAGCAACTATCGACACACCCACAATCGCGTTCGCGCCCAACCGCGACTTGTCCGCCGTACCGTCCAACGCTCGAAGGGTGTCATCAACCTGGCCGAGAGAGCCGAACGAACGACCAGTCAAGGCATCCGCAATCGGTCCATTGACGTGCGCGACAGCCTGCTTCACGCCCTGCCCCGCGTATCGGCTCGCGTCGTGGTCGCGCAACTCCACCGCCTCCTGGCTACCAGTCGAGGCACCCGAAGGAACGCCCGATCGCACGGTCCGTCCGTCCGGCAGGGTCACCTGTACACGCAGGGTCGGGCGACCACGCGAGTCGAGAATCTCAATCGCTGACATCGACGCAAAAGTTAAGTTCATCTGCACTCCTCTGATTCATGTTCCCCGGTCACAGTTCATGTCCCCCGGTCACAACTCCCCAGAACGAAGATAGACCGTCGCATCATCCAGATTGCGCTGTGCCGCGGGCGTCAACCCTATTTCGAGTTCGAACTCGAATCCTCTGATCGCCAGGATGTGCACTTCTGGCAGGCACTCGAAGCACTGCTGACAGGTCGCCATAATGGCGGGTATCGAGATAGCGTGCGACGTGAAGGTGAAGTCCATCTTCGGCGCCGCGCGCGCCAGCGTGAACGATGTGACGGCCTCGTCTTTGGTGGCGTCGATGAACAACACGCGTTGCTTGGTGCTGATCAGTTCGGCGTCCTCGAGTAGCAACTGGTAGTTGCGCTGCAGCTGCGCTTTCGGGCAGCGGCCTTGCGCCTCAAGCCAATCGATGAAGGCCCAGCCCAAGCCGTCGTCCTGGCGACCCACGTTGCCAATGCCGTAGATTAGGGAGTCGTCAACGTCAAACCCCTCGAGGCTCACCGGAAGCATGTCAACGCACGCGTTCGTTGAGCACGTTTCCCGCCGGATCAAACACTGTCACGATCAGCGGCATTTGCCCAAAGGCGTGCGTCGCGCAACTCAGGCACGGATCAAACGCGCGGATTCCCACCTCGATGGCGTTCATCATCGCTTCGGTGATCTCGCCATGACCCACCAGGTAGTCCTCGGCCACTGAGCGCACTGTCCGGTTGAGAATCTGATTGTTCTGGGTAGTGGCCACAATCAGATTGGCGAAGGTGATGTCACCCTCCGCACTGGCGCGGTAGTGATGAAGCAACGTACCGCGAGGGGCTTCGACGACACCGACACCCTCGCCGACCCACGCGCCGGGCGCTGGAGT
>CAXMSM010000070.1:0-4660 GCA_964195655.1 uncultured Gammaproteobacteria bacterium
AAAAGAGGCCCCTCAGCGGCCGGCAGAGCGACGACCAGGGTTGGGGTGGCGTCATCGTATGGGGCCGAATTACCCCCCGCTGACAGGTGTTCCAGCAGTTCCGCACCAACACCGGATCTCATACACATGGTCAGAATTGAAGTACCGGGCGCAGCAGCCCCAAGCGTATCGAGCTTCATCGGTTCCAACTCCGAAGCCACCATTGCCTTTTGCCCTGGACTCAAGTGCATCCGCTCAAGATTCGCGGACACGATGTGGTTAAGGATGTCTAACTCGCTGTAGTCGGCAGGAAGCTTCTCGTATACCGGTTCAATGTTGATCAGGTCGCACGCCCGATACCGGTTTCGGCCATCCACCAAGACAACAACCCTTCACACATCGGCTGGGTCGAACGGCTCATTGCACTCATGCCCCCGAATCACCGCCAGATAGTCCCGCAGCAAACCCCGTGGCACCATCGGGCCACTCATTACCCGGCACGCCCGCCCACTCCTTCTGCCGCTGCGCGAACTAACGCCGCCGACAACGTCCCGTTACAGGGTTTCCGGTTTCACGGTCAGCTTTGCGGGTGCTCCCAGGCTGCGCCCAGGTGCCAGGCGAAGCATCGAGTTCAACACCAAGAGAAGAGGATGCCCGCGTGAGGGTCTGTAGAGGAGGTTTCCGCGCGGACATGCTGAGTTGAGGCGCGGCCGGATCCACAAGGGAACGCGCACGCAATGGCCCGCGACGCAGCCCGGCCGCCTCCTCAGCGAAAAGTCGCAGACAGCACAGAACCCACCGCTGACTAAGGTCTGAGCGCCTACCATTTGCAGATGAATACCACCCGCATTCAGTACCTACTGGCCGGCGGTGTCCTCGCAGCTTCGGCCATCCTCAGCGCTCCGACCGCCCTGGCTCAACCTGATAACCCGGCTAACTGCGTTACTGATCCTGCGAACGCCGCCTGCCTCACCATGCCTGGCGTCTCGCCTACTAGCCCTGGTGCACCGGTGTCGCCAAACGATCTCAGATGCATCGCCCAGCCGGGCAACGGCGTGTGCGCTGGTGGCCCATACGCAATGCCCGGGACGCCCCCCGGCACGATTCCCGGTGCGCCCCCCGGCTCGCCCCCCGGCACTTTCCCGGGCACGATCCCCGGCATGGGCGGCGGCGGCATGGGCGGCATCTGAACCCCAGAGACAGTTAGCCGCAGGCCCGCGCGCTCACCTGACGCCGGCCCGTTCAACAGCGAGCAACCCACGGCCAACGGCGGCCCGTACACCGTTGCCCCGCACTCCCGACACCACCACGTCGTGTGGCCGCCGCGATGGTTGCAATGGGCGAATCCGACCAGACATCGGCCAGGACCGAGGGTGTGGCCTTCTGGGCAATGCGTAGGCGGGCGGATGACCCACGCGCCCTCGGTGGAGCGCACCAGATCGCCTACCGTGTGCATGCCGTCAGCGTAGAGCGACCGACCGACATCACCCGCCAGGACGAAGGGCGCTGAAAAGCTCCGCTTCGATCCCCTATCGCCGGTGCCGTCCTCCTGCTGCCTCCAGCACAGGCATATAGCTCGATTCAGCGCGCCACTTCGGATGGCCGACAGGTGCAGAGGCTGTGTATGCCAGCCGGCGCGGCAATTCTTTCTTGCATGGTCTGCACTTGAACGTTTCCTGCCCTGCTGCCCACGGCCGCACCGGTTCGTCGCAAAGCCCGCACCTCAAAGGTGCGGAACCCCACAGGCGCTGAGCTAGCAACAAGTTACCCATGGTGGGAGACGCTAGGCGAGGGACATTTCTACGCGGTGGGATGACAGGCCACAACTTCATCACGAAGCTTCACGGCAACAGCGACGTGTCCAGGTCGTAAACCCATCGCGGCGGGAATCCTGCGGTGGCGCGGGCTGATCCGATGACCGACTGGGTCCGGTCGGAGGTGTGAACCGGGCCGCGCGCCCAACCGTTCAGAGAAATCACGCGCAACCCGGCCCACGATCAAGAGGGCTAGGCGAATACCGCCCGCCCAGAACGGCGGCGCCCCACAGTCACCGCCCTATGCCCGAGCAGATGACCGGCAGGGCAATACGTCGGCGGCCCGGATCAAGAGCGACCGAGGGGCAACCGAATGCGGTTTCACTCGCCCCGTTGGGCTTCGATGAACTTGCGATATGAGACCGACGATTCGTACACGTCGCGCATCATTTTCTGATAGCCGCGGCGCCACTGCCGCGCCGCCAACCCCTGTCCCGCGTAGGGATTGGTGTCGCCTGGTGTCGCGTTGCGGCCATCCAGGTATGCCCATGCGAGTGCATGCATTCGAGAAGATTACGTCCCTCAGCGTCACCGCGCGACGAGCAGCACCGGCGCAGCACTGTGCGGCGGGAGTGTGGACCTGACCGATCGACCGATCAACTGCTCGACGAGCGAAACGAGTTGCGCACCGCAGCAGGCCCGTTGAGTATCGAGCAGCCGTCGCCCACAGCCGGCCCGTAGACCGTGGCGTCGCACTCACGGCATCTCCAAATGGTGTGTCCGCCGCAGTTGAGGCAGGGAGCGTGACCGACGAGTACCTGCTCGGGGCCGAGCGGGTGCCCGGTGCCACAGTGGGTTGGGGCGGTGACTGTCCACTTCCCCGAGGGTGCGGGGACGAGATCACCGATGGCCATGGCGCGGACGGTACTACCCCGCAACGACAAAAAGGGGACAGATAGTCTTCACGTAGCCTCTCCTTTGCTTCGCTCAAATGAGTGGGCTAGAGGCCGTCAGGTGTTCCACCACCAGGCGGCCTCGTCTTTATTTGTAAGTGCCCAAAGCCAAAGACACGCCCCCTGACGGAAGTCAGGGGCGATGAGTGGTTACGCGAAAAAGCCCCCGCCCCGCCCAGCCCCGCCCAGCCGGGCGGAGGCGGCTTCGAGGCGGGGACGGGGGGCTCAGGAGAGAGGACGCCGGCCACAATCAAACAGATCGCCACCCTCGAAGCATTCGAACGCGACTCTGACAACCCGGCACCCGCCCTCGCTGAATGCCTACTCGGCATGGGCCCGCGATCAAGCACACCACAACCTCATCGAGGAGACTGACCGATGAGCTCGGCCGGCAACCGACACCCCGGAGGTGACGGTTGCGAGTACAGGTGGTGCCACAACAAGAATCCCAACCATGTCGAACACTGGGGCGGCTGCGGCCGAGGTGAGCGCCAACTACAGCGGACCTAAGTCGGCCGAGACCGGTGACGGTGAACCGACTGCGACGAATCTGCTCGGACGCATAGGGTTTCACGCATGCGACTCTCCAGTTCGATAGCAACACTGCTGGCGGCCTTCACGCTCCTCGCCGCCGGCTGCGGCACCGACTCAGACACCAGCCCCTCGGGTACATCCGCGCGGGTTACCGGCACGACAGACGCGCAACGGGACGCGCCGCCAGAAGCATCACCGAACTCATCAAAACCACCGGCCGGGGTCGAATTCGACGTGCTCCCGGGGGCCGGTGGCGACTCCGTGTTCGCTCTATTTGATGTCTCCGAGAACGTCGCCACGGGGACGGTTCGCAGTGTCGCCCAGGACGAAACCGTCACCATCCTCAAATATGCCCGCGACGCCTACCCTGACGCCAGCAAGATTTTCGTCACAGGGTGGCTCCCCCCCGCCGACGGGAGCATCGAGGAGCGGCAGGTGCTCGACGCAGAATATGAGCGGGCGACGCTAGAGAAGATCAACTTCGACCAGATTGACCCGGCGCAAATCTGGGAGATCCGCGACGGCGGCACGGTGCATCCCGAACTGGAGTGACCGGCGACGCTCAGCGCCGGACAACCACCTTCTGCGGTTTCCTCGGTCGGCGCCCGAACGCCGCAGCCCCATAGTGCGCCAACGCCGCTGCCACCAAAGGCGATACCGCCACCGTCCCGTCCCGGCCGGTCCCAGGCATACCCGCCCGCATCACCAACAGGACGATGGCGGGCACCGTCAACGGCACGACTGAGGTCACCGTTGTCACTGTCAGCATGGGTCAGGACACCGGACAGGACATCGTCAGTGAGTCCGACACAGGCCCGCGCCAACTCCCCAGCACGGGTCACCATCACGTTGCGCTTGGCCGCCTGCAAATGGCTGATCGCAGCAGAAGCGGTGGACTGCCCGTCCACAACCACCGGCACAGGAAGCATCCCCGAGGGGCTTCTTAGCCACGACAACATTGCCGGTCCTGTCGCCGTCCTGATAGGACTAGACCAGAGCGTCGGCGACAAGCTCCGATCTTCGTCGCCGGACATCTCGGCCGCTGTCGAGGAACTCGTCGATGATGACCTCAGTGCGGTCGATGATGACCTCGATGATGCGACTGAACTCGTGGAGGCTCCTGACGCTGCCATAGCCGAAGATGCCGCCCAGGAACTGGCCGACCAGCCTGAAATCCCGGCCAATCAAGACGCGACTGGCGACGTCCAAGCCGAAACCGCGGGTGAAAATGCGGAAGCCAGCAGCGACGAGCAAAGCGGTTCGGCATCGACTGACGAGTGACTACCCCTGCCGCGCAAGGTCATCGGCAAGACGCGGCCAGTAGACCATTGCGTCGAGTTCCCGGCACCGCCACGACGTGTGCCCGCCGGGATGCCTGCGATGCAAGCAAAGCCGACCAATCAACCGGCACGGTCGATACGCTGGGTAATTAACCTGAAA
>CAXMSM010000071.1:0-3066 GCA_964195655.1 uncultured Gammaproteobacteria bacterium
GGTGCTGGATCGCGCAGTTACCGGGAAATCGACAGAGGTCGCGATCGAGAGCGGACCGCGGATCGCAGTGTTGTACTACCGCGCACAGCATCTGGCGGGAAACACTGAGTACGTCGAGGCGCTGTGCGACGCCATCGAGGCCGCAGGTGGCGCGCCGTTGCCGATCTTCTGCGCATCACTGCGCACCGCGGAACCTGAACTTCTCGAACTGCTCGGCACTGTCGACGCGCTGATCACCACGGTGCTGGCGGCCGGGGGAGCAACCCCTGCCACGGTCGGCGCTGGGGGCATCGACGATCAATGGAACGTCGCCCACCTTGCCGCGTTGAACGTGCCCATCCTGCAGGGCCTGTGCCTGACGTCATCGCGGAGCGCCTGGCATTCCAATGATGACGGGATGTCTCCGTTGGACGTCGCGACGCAGGTCGCCGTTCCGGAGTTCGACGGTCGCATCGTCACGGTTCCGTTCTCGTTCAAGGAGATCGATGATGAGGGGCTGATCTCCTACGTGCCAGATCTCGAACGCTGTGCGCGGGTCGCTGGACTTGCCGTGCGGCATGCCCGGCTGCGTCGTATCGCGCCCGCCAAGAAGAGGGTGGCATTGGTGTTCTCCGCCTATCCCACCAAGCATGCACGCATCGGCAATGCCGTCGGATTGGATACTCCTGCCAGTGCGGTCGCGCTGCTGCGAGCGATGCGAGAGTCCGGCTACGACATCGGCGAAGCCGATGCGCCCGGTGACCTCGCCACGATCATCGCCTCTGGAGACGGCGATGCGTTGGTGCACACGCTGATCGAACGCGGTGGGCAGGACCAGGACTGGCTGAGCGACGGGCAGCTGGTCGGTAACCCGATCCGGTTGTCTGCCAAGGAATATCGTGAGTGGTTCGCGACGCTACCGTCCGAGCTGACTGATGCAATGGTTGAGCATTGGGGACCACCGCCAGGCGAGCTGTTCGTCGACCGCAGTCACGATCCCGACGGCGAAATCGTCATCGCGGCAATGCTGTCGGGAAACATCGTGATCCTCGTCCAGCCGCCGCGCGGATTCGGTGAAAATCCCGTCGCGATCTACCACGACCCCGACCTGCCGCCCAGCCATCACTATCTCGCGGCGTATCGATGGCTGGACAAGGGTTTTGGCGCAGATGCCGTCGTGCATCTGGGAAAGCACGGCAATCTTGAGTGGTTGCCGGGCAAGACCCTAGGTATGTCTGCCGCATGTGGATCCGATGCCGCCCTCGGTGACCTGCCGCTGATCTATCCATTCCTTGTCAACGATCCCGGGGAAGGCACGCAGGCCAAACGGCGTGCGCATGCAGTCCTGGTCGACCACCTCATCCCGCCGATGGCCAGGGCCGAGACCTATGGCGACATCGCCCGACTCGAGCAACTGCTTGACGAACACTCGAACATCGCTGCGCTCGACCCGGGCAAATTACCCGCGATCCGGCAGCAGATCTGGACGCTGATGCGGGCCGCGAAAATGGATCACGATCTGGGATTGACCGACCGGCCCGACGAGGACGTATTCGACGACATGCTGCTGCACGTCGACGGTTGGTTGTGCGAGATCAAAGATGTCCAGATTCGCGACGGCCTGCACGTGCTCGGCCAGGCGCCGCACGGCTCCGTCGAACTCGATTTGGTGCTGGCCATCCTGCGCGCCCGCCAATTGTTTGGCGGCGAGCAATCGGTGCCTGGCCTGCGCCAGGCGCTCGGTCTGGCCGAGGACGGCTCGGACACGCGCAGTGCCGTTGACGTCGCCGAGGGGCAGGCGCGTGATCTGGTGGCCGCACTGCAGGTGGCGGGCTGGGATGCAGCGGTCGTCGACCAAATTGCCGACAACGCCGAAGTTGCCGCCGTACTGCGTTTCGCGGCAGAGGAAGTCGTGCCCCGCCTGCGGCAGACGGACTGCGAGATCACCCAGATCCTGCGAGCACTAGACGGTGAATTTATCGAGGCGGGGCCGTCGGGCTCCCCGTTGCGCGGGCTGGTCAACGTGCTGCCAACCGGACGTAACTTTTATTCGGTCGACCCCAAGGCGGTTCCGTCCCGACTTGCCTGGGAAACTGGTGTAGCCCTGGCAGATTCGCTACTAGAGCGCTACTTCGCCGATCATGGGGAGTGGCCACAATCGGTCGGGCTCTCAGTATGGGGTACCTCGGCGATGCGCACCGCGGGCGATGACATCGCCGAAGTACTTGCTTTGCTTGGTGTTCGGCCGATATGGGACGAAGCATCCCGTCGGGTCGTTGACCTCGAGGCTATCTCGGTGGCCGAGCTCGGCCGGCCACGCATTGACGTCACCGTCCGCATCTCGGGTTTCTTCCGGGACGCCTTCCCGCACGTGGTCACGATGCTCGACGACGCTGTCCAGCTGGTCGCAGGCCTCGACGAGCCTGCCGAACAGAACTACGTCCGCGCACACAGCGAGGTCGACCGCGCGGAGCACGGCGACCAACGCCGTTCCACCACAAGGATCTTCGGCTCCAAGCCGGGCACATATGGAGCCGGGCTCCTGCAGCTGATCGATAGCCGCAACTGGCGCGATGACGCCGACCTCGCGCAGGTGTACACCGCCTGGGGTGGGTTCGCCTACGGCCGCGGACTGGACGGTGCTCCGGCTACCGACGACATGAACAAGGCGTACCGTCGGATCGCGGTGGCCGCCAAGAACACCGATACCCGCGAGCACGACATCGCTGACTCCGACGATTACTTCCAATATCACGGCGGCATGATCGCCACCGTGCGTGCGCTGACGGGCAAGGACCCGGCTGCCTACATCGGTGACAACACCCGCGCCGAGGTGGTGCGCACGAGGACGCTATCCGAGGAGACCACGCGTGTGTTCCGCGCCCGCGTGGTCAACCCACGATGGATCAACGCGATGCGCAGGCACGGGTACAAGGGCGCATTCGAGATGGCCGCCACCGTCGACTACCTCTTCGGGTACGACGCCACCGCGGGAGTGATGGCCGACTGGATGTATGAGCGACTGGCCGGCGAGTATGTGCTCGACGACGAGAACCGCAAGTTCATGGCCCAGAGTCAGAACCTGTT
>CAXMSM010000072.1:0-2380 GCA_964195655.1 uncultured Gammaproteobacteria bacterium
CCGCGGTCGTCGGCGCGGCAGTACAGTCCGGCCTCCCACAGCGCCGGGGTCAGGAAGCCGCGCAACAGCCGCTCACTTTCCTCGTCATCGAACGTCTCCTTGGTCGTCTTGTCTTTGACCAATTCGATGCCGTAGAAGAAGCCCTCGCCGCGAATGTCGCCAACGATCGGCAGACCGCGGAGTTGCTCAAGCGTGGTGCGGAAGGCCGGCGCCATCTGCTTGACGTGGTCGTTGATGCCCTCGCGCTCGAAGATGTCGAGGTTGGCCAGCGCCACCGCCGCCGACACCGGGTGTCCGCCGAAGGTGTAGCCATGCTCAAATACGGTGTGCCCGTCATTGAACGGTTCGAAGAGTCGGTCGCTGGCAACCATCGCGCCAATCGGGGAGTAGCCCGACGACATCCCTTTGGCGCAGGTGATGATGTCAGGTATGTAGCCGAAGTCTCCGAGATCGCTACTGCACGCGAACATGGATCCAATCCGACCGAAGGCGCAGATGACCTCGTCGGAGACCAGCAGCACGTCATACTCGTCGCAGATTTCGCGTACCCGCTCGAAGTATCCCGGTGGCGGCGGAAAGCATCCGCCGGCGTTCTGGACCGGTTCGAGAAAGACGGCGCACACCGTGTCGGGCCCCTCGAATTCGATAGCCTCGGCGATGCGGTCGGCGCAGTAGCGTCCGAAGGCCTTGATGTCGGTGTCATACGGTGCGGGTGCCCGGTAGAAATTGGTATTGGGAACCCGAAAACCGCCGGGTACCAGTGGTTCAAACGGTGCCTTGAACGCCGGTATGCCAGTGATCGACAGCGCGCCCTGCGGCGTGCCGTGGTAGGCAGTCGAACGCGAAACCACCTTGTGCTTGCCGGGTTTCCCGGTCAGCTTGTAGTACTGCTTGGCCAGCTTCCATGCGCTCTCGACAGCCTCGCCGCCACCGGTGGTGAAGAAAACACGGTTCAGATCACCGGGCGCGTAGTCGGCGATCCGTTGGGACAGTTCGATCGCCGTAGGTGTGGCGTAAGACCATAGCGGGAAGAATGCCAGTGTTTCGGCCTGCTTGGCGGCGGCCTCGGCAAGCTCCGCGCGACCATGGCCGACCTGGACCACGAACAGACCCGAGAGCCCGTCGATGTATTTGCGACCCTGGTCATCCCAGATGTGAATACCCTCGCCGCGGGTGATGATGGGCGGGGTGATATCCGCACCGTGCCGCGAGAAATGGCCCCAGAGATGGCGATTCGCCTTGGCTGCCAAATCGTGTGACACCTGCGGCGCGATACCGGTAGTGGTCATCGTGTGCCCCAATTGTATTGCTGTTTCACCAGTTTCAGATAGACGAGGGTCTCGGTGGACATCACTCCCGGCAGCGCGCGAATCTTGGTGTTGAGCACGTCGAGCAGGCTGTCATCGTCCTCGCAGACCACCTCGACGAGGGCGTCGAACGTGCCTGCCGTGAGCACTACGTAGTCGACTGAGTCGATTGCTGCGAGCCGCTCTGCGATCTTGGTGGTGTCGCCAATACAGCGAATCCCGATCATGGCTTGACGGGCGAAGCCCAGCTGCATCGGATCGGTGACCGCCACGATTTGCATCACCCCGGCGTCGACCATGCGCTGGACGCGTTGCCGGACGGCGGCCTCAGAAAGACCCACGGACTTGCCGATGCCTGCATACGAGCGGCGGCCGTCCTGCTGCAACGTCTCGATGATCGCCTTGGACAGCTCATCCAACTGAAACGCGGCCCCGGGGCGGGACTGGTTGACCCGGAATGAGAGGGGGCCGCCGCCGCGTGGAACACCCGAGTTGGCCATGTCAGTGATTGTGCACGGAATTCGTCGCACCAGGCAACCATGACCATGTAATCGTTTGTTTTACGTGGCTAATGCTGTCGTAATGCATCGCCGTGACGTGATCGCCGCAATAGCGATGGACCGCATGGGTACCGCGGCGGTGACGCCGAAAGCGGGCACGCCAGCATCCCGGGGCCCTAGTCCGAGAAGCGGTACCAGGACACGATGTATATCGCCATCGCCGATACCAGCGCGATGAGCACCCACAGGACGACCACCTGGTCGATCCATGCGCCCGGTGGCGGTGCACCCGGCAGAAAGTTGCGCAGCGGTACGACAGCGAACAGCATGGCGGCGAACCACGTCGCCAGCGGTGGTAGGAACTTCCGCTTGCCCATCACGGTCTCGACGGCCACGAACATCGCCAATGCCGGCAGGGTGACGAGCACCAGGACGACACCCATGTCGAACATCAGCGTGCCGCGGTTGCGGTTCAGCGCCACTACAAATTCCGCGGGTTGCGAATTGGTTTTGTTTATATGGGCGTTCCAGCCGTCGATACCGCCGCTGAAGCGAATCTCGGCGGGCTCCACG
>CAXMSM010000073.1:0-4249 GCA_964195655.1 uncultured Gammaproteobacteria bacterium
ATGATTCAGCCGCGCATGGCGCAACAACCTGGTGCGTCGTGCCGATCATGCTGCAACGTGTGCTTGCGCTCGGCGAGGACGAGATCCGCCGCCGGGACCTGTCCAGTCTGCGGGTCGTGTTCTGTGCCGGCTCACAGCTACCGGCCGAGGTTGCGGTTAGGTCGATGGACGTGCTGGGCGACGTGATCTACAACATGTACGGGACAACCGAGGTGTCGCTTGCGACGATGACGACGCCGGCCGATATCCGCGCCGCGCCGACGTCGGTCGGCAAGCCGATGCTCGGGGTGAAAGTCAAGCTCTTCGACGACCACGGCAAGGCGGTCGCCAAGGGTGAGACTGGACGCATCTTCGTCGGAACCACGTCGCCGTTCGAGGGATACACCGGCGGCGGCGGCAAGGAGGTCATCGACGGCTTGATGTCGACCGGCGACGTTGGTCACTTCGACGACGATGGGCGGCTGTACATCGACGGCCGCGACGACGAGATGATTGTCTCCGGCGGCGAAAACGTGTTCCCGCGTGAGGTCGAGGAGCTGCTCCTCACCCACTCGGCGATAGATGATGTGGCGGTGATCGGCGTCGAGGACGCGGAGTTCGGCCAACGGTTGAAGGCGTTCGTCGTCCTGGGCGAGGGCAGCATCACAGCGGAGGAGATACAGCAGTTCGTCAAAGACAACCTGGCGCGCTACAAGGCCCCGCGCGAGGTGGTGTTCCTCGACGATCTGCCGCGAAACCCGTCGGGCAAGATCCTCAAGCGTGAGCTGGCCGCAATGGAGGGCTGACATGGCCCAGCAGTCAATTTTCGATCCGAAGCGAACACTCGAGCAGCGCCGCCAGGCGAGGAACGGCTATTCAGGGCGTAGCTTGGCATCAAGTCGTCTGGGAGCGGGGTGGAGCCGATGAAGCGACTCAACGCTTGGGACGCGTTCTTTCTGTACATCGAAACGCCGAACGTGCACCAGCACACGTTGAAGATCGCCGTCGTGGACACAACGGACTTCGCCGATGAGGCGACGTTCGACGTGTTCGTGGAAACCTTCAAACATCGACTTCATCGACTGGAACCGCTGAGCTACCAACTCGTCGACATTCCGCTGCACTTGCACCGCCCGATGTGGCGCGAGCGAGTAGAGCTCGACCTTGGCTATCACCTGCGCCGGGTGCAGGTGCCCTCACCCGGGGGGCGTCAGGAACTCGATGCCGTGATTGGCGAGATCGCCAGCACACCGTTGGACCGTAACTATCCACTCTGGGAGATCTACTACGCAGAAGGCCTGGCAGACAATCGGGTTGCGATCATCTCCAAGGTCCACCATGCGCTGGCCGACGGGGTCGCGTCAGCGAACCTGATGGCGCGGGCCATGGAGTGGCCGGAATCGGCTGACGACGACCAGGCTCGCTATGTCGCTGACCCGCCCCCGTCGACGGCCGAGTTGCTACTCGCCGCCGGCGTGGACCACCTGGCCCAATTGCGTCGACTCCCGGAGGCATTGACGGCCAGTCTCGGCGGCGTCGCGCGCCTCCAGCGGCGAGTGCGCGAACGCGGCCAACACCCGGATCTCGCCCGCACCTTCAGCCCGCCGGCCACTTTCATGAACCACAAGCTGTCGTCGCGGCGCACGTTCGCTACCGCGACGCTGTCGCTGGCAGAGGTCAAACAGACTGCCAAGCATCTCGGCATCAAGATCAACGACCTGCTACTAGCAACAGCCTCGGGAGCGTTGCGGGGCCTGTTACTGAAGTATGACGGGCATGCAGACCAGCCGCTCATCGCCACCGTGCCGGCGAGCATCGACCTGTCACCCGATCGCATCACCGGCAACGAGCTGAGCATGATGTCGGTGTCGCTTCCAGTGCAGGTTTCGGATCCCCTCGAACGAGTGCGCCTGATCAACGTGGCCACCGAGGAAGCCAAGGAAGACCAAGAGTTGTTGGGTCGACGGACGATCACCACAAGTATCGAGTACTCGCCGGCCGTGGCGGTGATAGCGATCATGCGGTGGATGTCACAGCGCGAGAGCGCGAACTCCTTCAACCTCACCATCTCGAATGTTCCAGGTCCGCGGCAACGCGGCTGCATCGCCGGCGCAGTCGTCACCGAGATCTACTCGGTAGGTCCGGTGGCGGTCGGAGCAGGCATCAATATCACGGTGTGGAGCTATGTCGACCAGCTCAACATCTCGGTGCTTGCCGACGACCGAACGCTGAGCGAGCCACACGAGGCGACTGCTGCGATGATCCGTGCCTTCGCCGAAATTCGTGCTGCAGCTGGCCTTTCTGCTCATTTGACCGAGGTGGACACCGCGATGCCGCAGGCGAGTGTTTCGCCCTAGCGATTAACTTATGTCGCTCGGCTTGGACTCAACTGGTCAGCGCAACAGTCGGCTGAGGCTATCGGCCGGCGTGTCGTAGTGGAGGCGTTTGCGCGGCCTGGTGTTGAGCTTGGCAGCAATCTCGTCGAGATGGTTCTGGGTGAGCCCAGCCATGCTGGTGCCTTTGGGTAGGTACTGGCGCAGCAGACCGTTCATGTTCTCGCCGACCCCCGCTGCCACGGGCTGCGGGGATCGGCGAAATACTTGCCGAAATCCCGACGCAGCCGCCGCGACCTACCACTGCCCGCAGAGCTCGCTGCGGTGTCCATGGCCATGAAAAAGTCCCCACTGGTGGCCAAGTGGGGGCCCCGCTGGTGGCCAGATAAAAGTCCCCACCCCGTGTTCGTCGTGTCGATCAGGAACTGTGGGCCCCGATGGTGACGGTGAAGGTGCCAACCACTCATCGCCACCACCGGGGAGTTCCATTGAAGTCTGCGAAGGAACGCATGGACATCATTTCTGCCTATCAGCAAGTCGGGTCCTACCGCGCTGCCGCCGAGCTGTGCGGCACCACCCACAAGACCGTCAAGCGGGTCGTCGAGAAGTTCGAGGCCGATCAAGTCGGTCAATCCGCGCCGCCAGGGGTTGAGCGGGCCCACAACTACGATGCGGTGGCCGAGCTGGTGGCCGAACGGGTGAAGAAGTCTCAAGGGCGGATGTCGGCCAAGCGGATGCTGCCGATCGCCCGCGCCGCCGGATACCAGGGCTCGGCCCGTAACTTCCGTCGCCTTGTCAACAAGGCAAAAGCGTTGTGGCGCAGGGACCATCACCGGGGACGCCGCCCGGCGGTGTGGTCACCGGGTGAGTATCTGGTGATCGACTGGGCCGAGGCCGCACCCGGTTTGTTCCTGTTCTGCGCGGTGCTGGCGTTCTCCCGGTGGCGCTTCGTCGCGTTCGCCACCGACCAACGCGCGTCCACGACGTTGGCGTTGATCGCCGAGGCGATGGCCGCGATCGGCGGTGTCCCGGCCCGGGTGCTGGCCGGCCGGATGGCGTGTTTGAAGGGCGGTGTGGTCGCTAACGTGGTCGTGCCGACACCGGACTACGTGAGGCTGGCCTCCCACTACGGTTTCGCCCCGGATTTCTGTCACGCCCAGGACCCGCAATCGAAGGGGGTGGTGGAGAATCTGTGCGGCTATGCCCAGCGTGACCTGGCGGTACCGCTGCTGACCGAGGCCGCCATCGCGGGCACCACCGTGGACCTGCGGGCCGCCAACACTGCCGCCAAGGCGTGGTGTGTCGAGGTCAACGCCGCAGTGCATTCGGAGATCTGTGCGATCCCCGATGAGCAGCTGCTCATCGAAGGTGAACTGCTGGGGCCGTTGCCGTCGCTGCGTCTGCAGATCGGGGCACCGTCGGTGATGCGTAAGGTCGACCGACTCTCGTGCGTCCGGTATGCCTCAGCCCGCTACTCGGTGCCCACGAGACTCATCGGCACCAGCGTGTCGGTGGTGGTCGATCACGGCGCGGTCTGCATCCTGGAACCGGCCACCGGGGTGATCGTGGCCGAACACGGGCTCGGCGCCCCGGGCAGCGCCTCGATCCTCGATGACCACTACGACGGTTCCAGACCCGCACCGAACCGAGGACCACGACCGAGAACCACTGTCGAGCAACAGTTCTGCGCACTCGGTCCCGATGCACAGGCGTTTCTGGTCGGGGCCGCGGCGATCGGCAACACCCGACTCGGGTCGGAGTTGGAGATCCTGCTCGCCCTGGGCGCCGCCCACGGACAAGAAGCATTGGTGGCTGCGTTGCACCGGGCAGTGGCGTTCCGGCGGTTCCGTGCCGTCGACGTGCGTTCCATCCTGGCCGCGGGTGCCGGAACCCGGCATCCCCGCCCCGCGGGGGATGCCCTCGTCCTAGACCTGCCG
>CAXMSM010000074.1:0-5731 GCA_964195655.1 uncultured Gammaproteobacteria bacterium
GATCCTCGGTGACAAGCAGTACATCGACGAGCCCGTGCAGAAGCTGATGCGGCACACGGGTCCGGCGCTCAGTCCGTTCAATGCATGGACGCTACTGAAGGGTCTAGAGACGCTGGAATTGCGTGTGCAGTACCAGAATTCATCAGCGCACCGGATCGCTGCGTATCTGGAGTCCAACCCTTCGATGCGGTGGGTGCGTTACCCGTTCCTGGAGTCGCATCCACAGTACGACCTGGCCAAGCGCCAGATGACCGGCGGTGGCACCGTGGTGACTTTCGAACTCGACGCCCCGGACGGCCGTGGCAAGGAGCGTGCGTTCGAGGTGCTGGACAAGTTGCGGGTCATCGACATTTCGAACAACCTGGGGGATTCCAAGTCGCTGATCACCCATCCGGCGACGACGACGCATCGGGCCATTGGCCCGGAGGGCCGGGCAGCAATCGGATTGGGTGACGGCGTGGTGCGGGTCTCGGTCGGCTTGGAAGGCACCGAAGATCTGATCGATGACCTGGACCGGGCGCTAGCTTAGGAGGCATGGATGTCGAAGGGGTCGGCGGCGAAGAAGGCGCGCCGCAGTAAGCGGCAGGTGAGCCGTGGTCAGACTTGGATTCCGGTTCCAGTGCGTGAGCATCTCGTCGAAGAACTCGAACTCGCTGGTGAACTAGAGGATTTCGATGGGCAGCTGACCGCACGCGGCTGGGATTCTTCCGAGGAAGCCGACGACGAAGTGGGAGTTCTCTGGTATTGGCCGCCGTCGGCCGGCGAGGTTGAGGACGACACAGAGCAGGTGACCGCGACAGTGGTTCTACTCACCCCGGATGACGGGGGAGAAATCGTGCACGTGATCTTCGTCGGCACGTCGGAGGACTACCAGTTCGGCTTAGAGGAACTGTTGGACCATATCGATGTCGTTGAGGCCTACCGGATGGGCGATCCGCTGCCGCTGTTCGCCTAATCGTGGGCGTCCGGTGACTCGATAACTCCCAGCGCAGCCTGCGCGCGTCGTTCGTACCCGTCGCGCGCGGTGCGGTCGACGTCGAGAAACACTGTGTCGTTGCCCATCTTGTGGGATAGCCAGCGCCTTGCCTTGGGTGCAAGGGTCGGCGTGATCGCGCTGACGAACCGCAACGCGGGTGGGACCGACACCAGCGTGGTCGGCTTTTGGAGCACCTTGACGACCGCTGCCGCGATGTCCGCGGGCTCCACCGGCTTCTGCGCCGACGTTGTGTGCGTGCCCGCGAGGAGTTCGGTATTGGTGAAGGTCGGCATCACGCAACTGACGTCGACGCCATGAGGGGCGAACTCGTCGGCCATACCGGTCGTCATGCCGACCACGGCGAACTTCGTTCCGGCGTAGACGACTTGGCCGGGCAATGCGAGCATCCCTGCTAGCGACGCGATGTTGACGATGTGGCCACTGCGCCGGGCCACCATCTCGGGAAGGACCAGCTGGCACCCGGTGAGGACGCCGTAGAAGTTGACCTCGATCGCAGATCGGATCGACTGCTCGGACTGTTCGAGGAACGGGCCGACCGGCATCACGCCCGCATTGTTGATCAGCACGTCGATGTGCCCGTTCCCGTCGGTGCGAGCCTTGTCGAGGAAGGTGGCGAACGATTCGCGATCGGTTACGTCCAGTGGGTAACCCGACACTTGTCCGAGCGCGCTCAGCTGCGCAACCGCCGACTCCTGCAGCGCCACTTCGCGGTCGCCGATGACGACCCGCGCTCCGCGTGCCAGAAGATCTTTGGCGGTGGCGTAACCGATGCCCCGTGCTGCGCCAGTGATGGCGATGGTCTTGCCGCGGATGTTGCCCATATGGGCAAACTTTACATGTGTCAAGTTTTGGATGGAAGCGGTGACGTGACTGCCGTGACGACAGTGTCAGTCCCCGGCGGTAACATCGAATATATGTTCGACACATCGCTTCCTGGGCCCGCGGAGGTCGCCGACCTGAGCGATGCTGCCCTGGTCACCGCCATTGCTGACTGGGCGCGGGCATCGGCGGCTGCGGAGGCCCGCAAGTTAGCGGCGATCGCGGAGTTGGTGCGTCGCCGCTGCAATGGGGGCGAGCATCCGGAGTGGGTGTGTGACGATTGGGATGCCGCGGCTGCCGAGGTGTCCTGCGCGCTGACGATGGGACATGGCCGCGCGCTGGGTCAGATGGATCTGGCTCTGACCCTGCGCGACCGCCTGCCCCAGGTCGGTCGCCGGTTCCTGGCTGGTGAGATCCCGCTGCGCACGGTTACCACCATCGCGTGGCGCACCGCGCTGGTCTGCGATGACGACGCACTACACCAGTTGGACTCCGCGCTGGCCGAGCGAGCCGCCGATTGGGGGCCACTGTCGGAACACAAGCTGGAGCAGGCCGTCGATGTCTGGGTCGACCGGGTCGATCCCGGTGCAGTACGAAGGACCCGCACCAGCACTCGCGGCCGCTACTTCAGCGTGGGAGACCGGAACGACGACACTGGCTGCGCCAGCGTGTTTGGTCGACTGACCACCCCGGATGCCGCTCTGCTCGAGCAACGGCTGAGCGGCATGGTCAAGACCGTGTGCGATGACGATCCGCGCACCCTGGCCCAGCGCCGCGCCGACGCGGTGGGCGCGATGGCAGCCGGAGCCGCGCATCTGATGTGCCGCTGCGGCGGCCCGAAGTGTCCCGCCGCGGTCGATGATGGGCGGGCCAGCAGCGTGGTGGTCCATGTGGTCGCGGAGCGGCAGTCACTGCAGGAATCGATTGACCCGTTCTTGGATGGCGAGGGTTTGGCGCCGGAGGATCTCGCGCCGACGCCGCGGCGGAGTACGGCCGCCCTGATCCCTGGCTTCCGAGGCGGGGTGTTGCCAGTGTCACTGCTGGCTGGACTCATCGCCCACGGGGCCAAGGTCCGCTTCGTCGGCGCACCCGCTGCCTGTCCCGAGGACCGCTACCGGCCGTCGGTGGCACTGCAGGAATTCGTCCGGACACGGGATCTCACGTGCCGTTTCCCCGGCTGCGACCGGCCGGCGGTGTTCGCCGATATCGACCACACTTTGGCGTGGCCCGTAGGGGCGACCCACCCGGCAAATCTTAAGTGCTACTGTCGAATTCATCATTTATTGAAGACATTCTGGGGTGGCTGGACTGACCGTCAAGATCCCGACGGAACGCTTGTCGTCACGACCCCAAGCGGACACACTTACTCCACGAAACCTCTGAGTTCGCTGCTGTTTCCCACCTGGAACACCACCACGCCGCCGCCCCCACCGCGGGGACAGGCACCGCCACCGGCTGCGGGCCGGGAACTGATGATGCCCACCCGTCGCGTCTCACGCGCCAAGTCACGCGAATACCGCATCAACGCCGAACGTGCACTCAACGCAGCAGTTGTTGCCCAGCGCGCCGAACCGCCGCCCTTCTAGCGGATACGGTGTCGACTGTGCCAGCGCGTGTTAGACGCGGATATCAGTTTGCTCGCCGCCTCGTGCATACCTTCCGGCGTACCGGAATTGCGCACGTGCTGTTCTTGCTCGGCTATGGCGTGCTTGCTTGAGCGGCCTGCTCGGCTGCCTTCCTGACCGGGCCCCGCCAGACCGGCCCGTGACCCGGTAGCAGCACCTCTGAGTCGAGCATGGCCAACGCTGCCAGGCTGCGCCGGCAACCGTCCTGGTCGTGGTTGAACATCGATGGCAGCAGCTGCGGTCCGCTGCGGGGCGCCAACGGGTGATCGGTGACCAGCGCATCGCCGCCGACCAGCACTCCGTCCACGATGTAGGAACAGTGTCCGCCGGTGTGGCCGGGCGTGGGGACAGGCTTTGGGGCGCCGGGCAGCCGCGCCGCGATGTACTCGGTCAACGGCGCGGTGGTCGGGATGCCTGCACGCGTCAAGGCTCCCTTGCCGATGATCGACACCGACCACTTGAGCCATTTCGGTTTCCAGATGTGGGCGGCGAGATCCACCGGCGACGCCTGTTCGAGGTACTCCCGCTTAGAGTGCCCGACCTCGTCGGCGTGGCAGTAGACCGGGGTGCCGTGCTCTTGGGCGAACCAGATGGCCGAGCCGAAGTGGTCGATGTGTGCATGGGTCAACAGAATTGCGCGCACGTCCTGGGCGCCGAACCCAAGCTGGCCGAGGGAGTCGACCACATCGGCGCGACTGCCGGGGAAACCGGCATCGATGAGCATGACGCCGTCCCCGTCCCCGTCGCTGCCGGTGACCAGGGTCCAGTTGACCAGGTCGGTGTGGACGAAGTGAACGCGGTCGGTGACGGCGGTGAGGACCGGTGCCATCCGTCGAGTGTAGAAAGAACTCATGGCTGAACTGAAACTGGGCTACAAGGCGTCGGCGGAGCAGTTCGCGCCGCGCGAACTCGTCGAGTTGGCTGTCGCTGCCGAATCGCACGGCATGGACAGCGCGACGGTTAGCGACCACTTCCAGCCATGGCGTCACGTGGGAGGCCACGCGCCGTTCTCGCTGGCCTGGATGACTGCGGTCGGTGAACGTACCGAACGCATGATCCTGGGCACGTCAGTGCTGACGCCGACGTTCCGTTACAACCCCGCGGTGATCGCCCAGGCTTTCGCCACAATGGCGTGCCTCTACCCGAACCGGATTTTTCTGGGCGTGGGCACTGGCGAGGCACTCAACGAGATCGCCACGGGCTACGTCGGCGAGTGGCCCGAGTTCAAGGAGCGGTTCGCCAGACTGCGCGAGTCGGTCAAGTTGATGCGCGAACTGTGGCTGGGTGACCGCGTCGATTTCGACGGTGAGTACTACCACCTCAATGGCGCCTCCATCTACGACGTGCCTGACGGCGGCGTGCCGGTGTATATCGCGGCGGGTGGTCCCGTCGTCGCCAGGTACGCGGGCCGCGCCGGTGACGGCTTCATCTGTACCTCGGGCAAGGGCGAGGAACTGTACAAGGACAAGCTCATACCAGCCGTTAAGGAGGGCATTGCAGGTGTGGGCAGATCGGCCGACGACATCGACCGGATGATCGAGATCAAGATCTCCTACGACACAGACCCCGAGCTCGCGCTGGAGAACACTCGATTCTGGGCGCCACTATCGCTGACCGCCGAGCAGAAACACAGCATCGATGACCCCATCGAGATGGAGCGGGCCGCCGACGCACTGCCCATCGAGCAGGTAGCCAAGCGCTGGATCGTGGCGTCAGACCCCGACGAAGCCGTCGCGAAGGTCAAGGATTACGTCGATTGGGGCCTCAACCACCTTGTCTTCCATGCGCCGGGGCACGATCAGAAGCGCTTCCTGGAACTCTTCAAGCGTGATTTGGAGCCAAGGCTGCGACGCCTGGCCTGACGCGGCGAGTGGGGCGAGATGATGCGGATTCTCGCGACGCTTCTCGGTGTACTGGCCCTGGCCGCTGCGGTGGTGGCCTTCGGTGCCCGGTATATGCCGATTTCGGCGCACCCGGCCCTCATCGTCGCGGCCGTGGCCCCCTATCTGGCGCTCGCGGCACCGGTGGCGGTGCTGCTGCTGGGTTTGAGCAGACGGTGGCTGCTGACACTGGCCGCACTTGCGGTGACGGCGGCGTTGGTCTGGGTGTACGTGCCACGCTACGTCGTCCTGTCCGCCGCTGACCCGCTCACTTCGGCCACGGTCGACGTCCGTGTGTTGACCACCAACCTCGGTATGGGACAGGGTGATCCACCTGCCTTGGCGGTCCTGGCGGGTGACAGCGCGGACATCGTGGCCGTACAGGAGTTGACGCAGAACGCAGCCGACGG
>CAXMSM010000075.1:0-7363 GCA_964195655.1 uncultured Gammaproteobacteria bacterium
CGGTATCGATGAACTGTGTGGCGTCCATCAGCGGCACCGCCTGTTCTTGGGTGCCGTCCGCGTTGAGCTGCAGCACGTAGAACGCGTCTCCGCTGGGTATGACCACCGTCTTCTGGGCGATCATCCGCTTCACGCCATCCCTGACGTAGAAGCCGCTGACCTGCATCGCATCGAACCCGCTGAGCGAGCCGGGCTTGCCGGTTTCCGGCCCGTCAAAATCGGGCAGGTTGAAAATTTCGCCCTCTGCATATTCGAGAACCTTGGCCGGGTCCACGTCGCCAGTCAGCTTGGAGAGGATCGCGATGATCGTCGGCGGATTCTGGGCCATTGACGGGTCGCCGTATACGATGCCGCCGACTGCCCACTCGGGGGTTTTGCCGCCCATGTCCTCCCAGCCTTCAGGGAAAGGCATGTCGATGGTCGGGGCACCGGGATCGCCCTGATGCACCACGTGTTCGGTGATGTTGTTCTCTTTGATGTAGTCGACGATGGTCTTCGCGGGCCCCGCAGCCTCGGCCGATGTACTGGGCGCCTCGCTGCTGGTGCTCTCTGTGGCCGACGTGGTCGCCGACTCCTCCGTCTTGGTGTCCGAGCCGCACCCTGACAGGCCGATTCCGAGTGCGACGGCTGCGATGGTGATAACGCCGGCCCGCATGGGGATGGTCATGTCGTCTCCTGTATCTCTCGGCCCGTGGCGTCGACGCGATCTGCGCGCGACAAAAGCCGCATCGCAGCGCAGTTTAACCGCCCGTACCCGACTTCTCACAGAAAGGCACAGGAATCTTCTTATCGATGTGGGTCTTGTTGTTCATTCCGCTCCGTGTTCAGCGCCTTCAGGTGGATGAGCGATTTGCTACTTCTGCGTGAATTGGCGGTCCTTGGCGCGTGGTCATCGAGGACGCCTTCGAGGGATACGGACTGAGCGTCGGGAGCTCAACAGCGGCTACAGCGTGGTATCAACAGGCTGTGAGGCTGTTCGCCGTCTGTGCGCTGGCGCTATTGATGGGCGCTACCGCATGCGGGCAGTCGCCTGAGCCGGCACCCACGCCGTCGTCGACGGAACTGGTCTCCGCGCAGATTTATCCCGCGAGAATCGATCGAGCCCGCGGGGAGCTACCGGACGGGTACGAGGTTGCCACCTACAGGGGGCTGCCTGCGCCGATCACGTTGTGGAGCTTTGGGGACGAGGCTGTCTCGGAACCGCCGCAGTGCCTGGTATTGGCGGCACCCGCAGTCGATTCCGTGGCGACAAGGGGTTGGTCGGCTTCAGGGCCCGGCGGGATCGTCCACGCCGTGGTAGCCCGGTCGAGCGATCCGGGGGCACCCGACGTGGCTTTGCTTGCTGAGTGTGCGCGGTGGACCTTGACCTCCGGGCACACTACGGGGAGCGTCACCGTGCATCCCGGGCCAGTCGTCGACGCGGCCCCGACCGTCGCGATGAGCACCACCGCGACCACAGTGGTTGAGGGACGGACGGAAACACGTTCGCGCGCAGACACGTTCATCGCGTACCTCGTGGACTATGTCTGTTTTGTAGTGCTCGTCACAGACCCGGGAGCGCCCACTCACACCCTCGAAGCCGGTTTCGCGGCTGACCTTCTGGCCACTGCCGTGTCGGCGCTGCGAGGTTGAGCCGTCGCGCGCGGGTACATTGAGCGGCGATGTCCAACGCGAAGAGGACGCTGGCCAGGCTGTTGGCTTCAGCGTGCGTCGGGCTGTTGGCGGCATGCGGTTCGGGCCAGGCGTTGGACCTCTCGCAGGCCGATATCGCCAACGTCGCGGACATCAAGTCCAGTTTCGGTCCGCTATTCACGGTAAGCACCGTGGGGCCGGCCGCGATCGACCCGCGACTGCTCGGTCCCCAGACGCTGCCTCCGGGTTTAACCTTCGACCCCGCCGATTGTGGTGCATCGGCCAGCCACCAGACGCTTCCCTCTGGAGTGAAAGGCAACATGGCGGCGACAACCGCGGAGGGAGAGGGCCTGCGCTACATCGTGATCGCGGTCGAGACCTCTGAACCAGTGCCGCCGGTCGAGACTCCCGCCGAGCAGTGCCGAACAGTGACGTTCAACGGGCCGGGGGTCCGCGGCCTGGTCGAGGTAGTCGAGGCGCCCCAGGTGGACGGCGCGCACATCGTCGGCACCCGCCGCGTTCTACAGACGACCGCAGACGGTGGGCCACGCACCGGTGAGCTTTACAACTATGTCGCCAACTTCGGCAATTTCATTGTGATCGTGACCGCCAATCCGTTGGTGCGGCCCGACACCGCGGTCGTCCCGGTGGATACGCTGCGTGCCCGCGAACTCGTTACCCAAGCGGTCACCCTGGTGAAGGGCGGCTGATGATCGAGCCGCGAGGCACTGGCCGTGTTGGGGAATACGCCAATCACCCGTAGCTCAGCGCACGCCGTACGGTCGAAACTGGATGCTGATGCGCGGCCCGGTGGGCCGCGTGGTCTTCGGGACAGAGTGTTCCCAGGTGCGCTGGCACGATCCGCCCATCACCAGCAGGTCGCTATGACTGTGCCGCAGTCTCAGCGAAGGTCCGCCCCCGCGCGGACGCAGTGCGAAAACCCGTGTCGCGCCGAGGCTTACGATGGCGACCATGGTGTCTTCGGTGCTGCTGCGGCCGGTGTCATCGCCATGCCAGGCGACGCTGTCGTTGCCGTCGCGGTAGAGGCACAGCCCTGCGGTCACGAACGGCTCGCCGAGCTCGCCGGCGTAAGCGTCGTTGAGCCGTCTCCTGAGTTGGGTGAGGCGGGGATGCGGCGGCGTCGCGACGGGGTCCGCAAAATCGTGGAAGCTGACCAGGCGCGGCACATCGAGGACCCGGTCGTACATCTGGCGGCGCTCGGCGCGCCACGGGACCGAATCGCGCAGTTCGCCGAACAGGGAATCGTCTCTTGCGTCGCCCTGCGACAGCCACCCGGAACGAACCTCAAGCCACGCGCCGTCGCCGAGGTCGCGGCGATCGGCGGGGTCGAAAAGAGAGCTTTGCAGCGCCGACTCCATAGACACAGTCTATCGCACAAATGTTCGAAGCGTGTGGGCGAGGCAGAGGTCTGACGATTCGTCACCTATGACCTCGGCAGCCGTGTCCGCGACCTAAACCGTAGATGAGGTGACCATTGGGTTTACGGTGCTAGATGTGGCAGACGCTGTGTTGGGGTGCAATTCGGAGGTTGGCACGCTGCGGGTCGTCATCCTGCACCGTCCGGGTCTCGAACTGCAGCGGCTGACACCACGCAACAACGACACACTGCTATTCGACGGTCTGCCGTGGGTAGCCAAGGCGCAGGAGGAGCACGATAGGTTCGCAGCACTGTTGCGTTCCCGGGGTGTCGAAGTGCTGTTGCTCGGTGACTTGTTGACCGAAGCGCTCGCCAACAGTGGTGCAGCGCGCATGCATGGCATCTCCGCCGCGGTCGATTCTCGACGGCTCGGTTCGCCGCTTGCCCAAGAACTCTCGACCTACCTGCGCACACTCGATGCAGGCGCGATGGCGCATGTGCTGATGGCCGGAATGACTTTCGACGAGCTGCCGTTCCGGGAGAACGAATTGTCGCTGGTGCGCCGCATGCACCATGGCGGGGACTTCGTCATCGATCCTCTGCCGAACTTGCTCTTCGCCAGAGACTCGTCGGTCTGGATCGGTCCGAGGGTTGCCATCACGTCACTGGCATTGCCCGCGCGAGCCCGCGAGACATCGCTGACCGACATGATCTACGCGCACCATCCGCGGTTCCTCGGCGTCCGCCGCGCCTACGAGTCGCGATCGGCACCCGTCGAAGGCGGCGACGTGTTGCTGCTGGCGCCCGGCGTGGTGGCCGTCGGAGTGGGGGAGCGCACCACGCCCGCGGGCGCGGAGGCGCTGGCGCGCAGCCTTTTCGACGATGACCTCGCCCACACGGTGCTGGCGGTGCCGATCGCGCAGGAGCGGGCTCAGATGCACCTTGACACGGTGTGCACCATGGTGGACACCGATGCGGTTGTGATGTATCCGAACATCGTGGATTCGCTGACGGCGTTCACGATTCGGCGCGCGTCCGAAGGCGTGACGATCGATGGGGCGGCGCCGTTCGTCGATGCCGCGGCCGACGCGATGGGCATCAGCAAGCTGCGTGTCATCGATACCGGGCTGGACCCCGTCACTGCCGAGCGCGAGCAATGGGACGACGGCAACAACACGCTGGCGCTGGCTCCCGGTGTTGTGGTGGCCTACGAACGCAACACCGAAACAAATGCCCGGCTTGCCGATTCGGGTATCGAAGTGCTGCCGATTGCGGCGTCCGAGTTGGGTACTGGTCGAGGTGGGCCCCGCTGTATGTCGTGTCCGGCAGGCCGCGACCCGCTCTAGACGTGTACGCCCCGTCGACGTAACGCCGCAGTGCGGGCTTCACCGCCGACCGTGAAGCTGTCTTCACACTCAAGCGCGACCGTGAAGCTGGCTTCACCCTCGGGGCCCGGGGAGCTTCACCCTCGGCGGGAGGCGAGTAAAAGGCCTACCGCCAGGAGGGTAGCCAGATCTGCAGGTTCCACGTGCTCTGCGAGATCGGCAGGCCTGTCAGAATGGGATACATCCACGCGAAGTTGGTGATCACCAACGCGACATAGCAGCACACCACGAGAAGGCCGAGTGTCCGCCGCTCGGAGTTCTGCCCCGGTCTATAGAGAATATCCCCGAGAATCATGGCGATCATCATCACCAGGAATGGCGCCATCGGCGCCGCGTAGAAGAAGTACATCTGCCGGTCGATGTCGGCGAACCAGGGCAGGAACCCCGAGCTGTAGCCCGCCAGCAACACCGCATATCGCCAGTCCCGCTTGACGAATGCCCGCCACACCGCCCACGCCAGTACCGGCACCGCGATGAACCACATCGCCGGGGTGCCGACCAGCATCACGGCTTTGACACACGACTGCGCGCCGCAGCCCGGGATGTTCTCGGTGTCGATCGCGTACAGCACCGGCCGCAGCGACATCGGCCACGTCCACGGTTTGGACTCCCACGGGTGGTGGTTTCCGTCGGCGTTGGTCAGCCCGGAGTGAAAGCGGTAGACCGCATAGGTGTAATGCCACAGCGATCGCAGCGCATCGGGCATCGGCACGACGCTGTCCGGTCCGATGGACCGGCCGACTTCGTAGCGGTTGGTCCCCGTCTCCGAGGCGAACCACGCCGAGTAGGACGCCAGGTACACCCCGAACGGGAGTAGTACCAGTGCATAGATCGACGGACCGACGTCGCGGCGAAACACCCCTAGCCATGGTCGAGGAACGCGGTACTGCCGGCGTGCGGCGATATCGAATGCGACTGTGATCAGGCCGAAGAACATCACGAAGTACAGCCCCGACCATTTGGTCGCGCAGGCGAGCCCGAGTAGAACACCCGCGCCAAACCGCCACCACCGAACCCCTAGGCGGGGGCCCCACGGAGTCTCACCGATGCGGCCTTCGAGCAGAGCGACGTGCATGCGCTGGCGGACCTGGTCGCGGTCGACGATCAGGCAGCCGAACGCGGCGACGATGAATACCGTGAGGAACCCGTCCAGCAGGGCGGCGCGGGCGGTGACGAAGCTGACACCGTCGGCGATCAACAGCAGACCCGCGATGCCACCGATGAGCGTGGATCTGCTGATACGCCTTGCGATGCGGGCCACTAGAAGGATGAGGATGGTCCCGCAGGCCGCACCGGAGAACCGCCAGCCCAGCCCGTTATAGCCGAACAGTGCCTCGCCCATGGCGATCAACTGCTTGCCGACCGGCGGGTGCACCACGAGCCCGTAGCCCGGGTTGTCCTCGATGCCGTTGTTGTGCAGCATTTGCCAGGCCTGCGGCGCGTAGTGCTTCTCATCGAAGATCGGGGTGCCGGCATCTGTCGGCGACCGCACGTTGAGAAATCGCGTTACCGCAGCCAGAGCTGTCAGGACCGCGGCCATCGCCCACCCCTGGAGCCGGTCGACCGGACCGAAATCGGCGACGGGTACCAGCGGCCCTGGGCTGATCACGGGAGCTGTGCGGTGGCGAACAGCGAGTTCGTCGGCCGGGGCGCTCACCCCTGCGATCGTAGGCTGTGCTGATGTTGATCCCTCGGTCGTCCCCGGCACTCCCTGCGGGGGCCCACCGCTCCTGGTCGAAATGACCGCCGGCCGATTGCTCATTGCTGCCACGCCGCTGGGCCAGCCGTCGGACGCCTCGGCCCGGCTGGTGCGGGCTCTGGGCAGCGCCGACGTGATCGCCGCCGAGGACACCCGGCGGCTCCGTACGCTGGCGCGAGCGCTGGATGTCCGCCTCGCCGGCAGGGTCGTCAGCTTGTACGACCAGAACGAGGCCTCCCGGGTGCCGACCCTGGTCGAGGACATCCGAGGCGGAGCGACGGCGTTGCTGGTCAGCGATGCCGGTATGCCACTGATCAGTGACCCCGGCTACCGACTCGTGGCGGCCTGCATCGAGCACGAACTGGTGGTGCACTGCCTACCTGGCCCGTCCGCCGTGACGACCGCGCTCGCAGTCGCCGGCCTCCCGTCAGAGCGATTCTGTTTCGAGGGATTTGCACCGCGCAAGCTATCGGCGCGGACGTCGTGGCTGCGGTCATTAGCCGCAGAACCCCGCACGTGCGTGTTCTTCGAGTCGCCCCGTCGGCTTGCTGACTGCCTGCGCGACGCTGTCGACGTCCTCGGGCCCGAGCGCCGGGCGGTGGTCTGCCGGGAACTGACCAAAACCCATGAAGAGGTCGTGCGGGGCTCACTAGGTGAACTCGCCGAGTGGGCCGCCGGCGGGGTGCTGGGGGAGGTCACCGTGGTACTGGCCGGCGCGACGCCGAGGGCTGACCCCGAGGCCCTCGTGGCCGAGGTGAACCGTCTTGTCGAGAACGGTATGCGGGTCAAGGACGCCTGCGCGCAGGTGATCGCTGCGAATCCCGGCGCGCCCTCGCGCCGCGCGCTTTACGATGCGGTTCTGCGTGCACGGGACTGAGTCTGATGGTGGTCGGCGGGCATGTCCGGCGTCAGCGGGCCGACGCGACTGGCGGAGATTCTCGTCGAACGTTGTCGCCGGTATGGCCGATGATCGGGATCGCCTTGTGCAGGCATTCGTCCCATTCGCGCTCCGGGATGGAGTCGGCGGTGATGCCGCCGCCAACGCCGAGTATTGCGGTGCCGTCGGCGGCGAACTCCACCGTGCGAATGGCCACGTTCAGTTCGCAGCCCGCCACGGGTGATGCTAAACCTACTGTGCCACAGTAAATTCCACGTCGATGTGGTTCCCATTCGGTCAGCAGTTCACGGGCCCGTGTCTTCGGTGTGCCGGTCACCGACGCGGGCGGGAATGTCGCGTCGAACACCGTCGTCATCGGTAACTCGGCTGCC
>CAXMSM010000076.1:0-3392 GCA_964195655.1 uncultured Gammaproteobacteria bacterium
TCCCGCCGTCGGAACGGTATAGCGGCATCTCCCCCGAGCTCGATGCGGTTGTGCTCAAGGCGCTGGCCAAAAATCCTGATAATCGCTACCAGACGGCAGCTGAGATGCGCACCGATCTCGTCAGGGTGCACAGCGGTGAGACGCCGGACGCCCCGAAGATCTTCACCGATGCCGAGCGGACGTCGATGCTGTCCGCGACACCGTCGCAACACCACAACGACCGTATCGAGCCGCTGGGGTCCTACCCGGCGCGCTACGACGAGCGCAGGCGCCGCGGTTCGGTCGCGCGGTGGTTGGCGGCCGTGGCAATCCTGGCGGTGCTGACTGTCGTGGCCACCATCTCCATCAATACGTTCGGTGGAACCACCCGCAACGTAGCGGTGCCCGACGTCAGTGGCCAGGTTTCAGACGACGCGATCGCGTCGCTGCAGAACCTCGGGTTCACAACCACCTTGCAGCGGAACCCTGACTCCAAGGTCCCGCCTGATCACGTGATCGACACCGATCCGGTCGCCAACACCTCGGTGGAAGCAGGCGACGAGATCACTGTGAACATCTCGACGGGGCCCGAGCAGCGCGAGGTCCCCGACGTCTCCAACCTGAGCTATGCCGACGCGGTGCGAAAGCTCACGTCCGCGGGCTTCGGCCGCTTCCGGCAGACGACGTCGGCATCGCTCCCCGAACAGAAGGACCGGGTGATCTCCACGCTGCCGCCTGCCAACCAGACCTCGGCGATCACCAACGAGATCACCCTCGCCGTAGGGACGGGTCCAGAGACCGCTCCCGTGCCCGATTGCGTCGGCCAGACCGTCGCGGTGTGTCAGGAGGTCCTGTCGGCATCAGGGTTCACCACTGCGGTCTCCGTCAATGTCGACAGCACTCGGCGGACAGGTCAGGTACTGGGCACCGATCCTGTTGCCGCCCAAACTGTTCCACAGGACACCGTGATCCAGATCCAAGTGTCGCGAGGAAACCAGTTCGTGA
This sequence comes from uncultured Gammaproteobacteria bacterium, assembly GCA_964195655.1. GTDB lineage: Bacteria > Actinomycetota > Actinomycetes > Mycobacteriales > Mycobacteriaceae > Mycobacterium. The sequence goes on from CAXMSM010000076.1 coordinate 985, forward strand.
TGCCGGATCTCACCGGAATGTTCTGGACCGACACCGAGCCGCGGCTGCGCGCACTGGGCTGGACCGGCATCTTGGACAAGGGCGGCGACGTGCAGGACAGCGGTCAGCGCACCAACGCCGTGGTCAGTCAGAGCCCAGCGTCGGGCTCCGCGGTGAACTTCGACGGCCGGGTCACCCTGAACTTCGCGTCGTAGCGGCCTGCACAGCAGTGGCGACCTCATCCTCGAGGCGGCGCACGAGTTCCTCGGCGGGTGCGGTGCCGCAGTAGGCCAGCCAGTTGGCCAGCAGCCGGTGCCCGCCTTCGGTCAGAATCGATTCGGGGTGGAACTGCACGCCGTGGATCGGCAGGTCGACGTGGCGGACCCCCATGATGACGCCGCCGTCGTCTCTCCCGTCGCTTCGCTCGCCTCGGTAGGTACGGGCAACCACTTCGAGTTCAGCTGGCACAGTCTCGGGCAGGATCGTCAACGAGTGATAACGCGTGGCGACAAACGGATCCGGAAGACCTTCCAGCACACCCGTGTTGGAGTGGTGGACGGTACTGGTCTTGCCGTGCAGCAACTCAGGCGCCCGGTCGACGGTGCCACCGAACGCCACCCCGATCGCCTGGTGCCCCAGGCACACTCCCAGTAGCGGAGTCCGCGCCGCTGCGCATGCATTCACCATCGGAATGCATGCCCCAGCACGCTCGGGGGTACCCGGACCGGGGCTGAGGAGCACACCGTCGAACTCCTCGGCCGCGCGCACGAGGTCTGCCTCGGTGGCCAACCGCTCGTCGTCGTTGCGCCACACGGTCGCGTCGACGCCGAGTTGGCCCAGATACTGGACCAGGTTGAACACGAAACTGTCGTAGTTGTCGAGGACCAAGACCTGCATCGGGACAGGCTACCGCCGCTGAATCCGGCGCGGTCGGAGACTCCGGGGGCGCCATCGCGCCCCAATCGCTAGTAGCCGAGCGGGCCGGTGGGCTGCGCGAACTCCATCCGGACGGGCTGCTCGTGGCCGACGAGTTCAACCTCGCCCGGCGCTTCTGTGTATCCCAGGCCGAACCGCGCCGCATACCGCTTGTAGAGCGTGACCATCGGGGCCGCCGACAGTGCCCCCTGCATCGCCGTAGCGTCACCGATCGCAGAGATGACATACGGCGGGCTATAGGTGCGGCCGTTGAGCAACAGCGTATTTCCCACGCAACGTGGTGCCGACGTCGCGATGATGCGCTGGTCCTGCATCTGGATACCCTCAGCGCCCGCACTCCACAGAGCGTTGAGCACCGCCTCGATGTCCTGTTGGTGCACTACCAGGTCGTCGGGGGAGGCGTCATGGGGAAACCGGCCCTGGGCGTCGCGCTGAGCGTCGTCGAGAGTCACCACCAGGCCAGCCCCCGCTATCGGAGTCAGGCCAGCCTGCCCGGCCATGACATCTGAGCGGCGGGTAATCGCGGCGAGCGCCGCATCGGTACCGGGGGAGCCCCCGTGGTGGTTGTCGATCTTGCTGGCTGTGGCATCGCGGCGGACGGTCAAATTGTCAACCGACTGTTGGGCCTCGCGAACAAGGTCAACGAGGCGAGGCGCGTCACTGCGGCGAATCTCGTCGCCGCCCGAGACACTGTGCGTAGCTCCCAGCAGCAGCCCGGCGGCAACACACACGGCGGGGACGCCGAAGCGCCAGGCCGATCGCGACCGCGGGGGACTGCTGCGGTCTTTCATCGGTTTCCTCTCCTGGCGAGATGTCCCATAGGGCTGCGTTAGGCTTTGTTCTACCCGACGTTCTACCCAACCCAAACGTTCTACCCGACGCCGTCCTACCCATCGTCGCACTCGCGACGCCGATCGTCCGAAGGTACGCATGCCCAAGTCCAAGGTCCGCAAGAAGAACGACTTCACCATCAACCCGGTGAGCCGGACTCCGGTCAAGGTGAAGGCCGTGCAGTCGGGCAACTGGTTCGTCGTGCTGTTCATCAGTCTGATGCTGATCGGTCTCGCGTGGTTGATCGTGTTCCAGTTGGCCGGCAGCGGACCGGACGTGCCGAACTTCCTGCAGTGGATGGCCGATCTCAACGTGTGGAATTACGCCATCTCGTTTGCTTTCATGATCACCGGGTTGCTGCTCACCATGCGCTGGCGGTGACCCAGCCTCCCGCATGACGAATTCATTCTGGTTACCTGTCGTTATCCTGGATTCAACCCCGCAGTTACCGGATCACATGGCTGTGATTCATCCCCATTGGGGATAGCACTTGTGGATAACCGGATTCACCGTGGTAGGAGGGTGTGAATGTCAACCCCGCAAACACAGTGGGGGCCGCCGACGTCAGGCATCGTCGGGGCCGGAATTCTGGCGGTCGTCCTAGGTGTCGGCGCTGTGACGCTGGTCACAGACCCGCCGGGGCGTGCGCTCGTCAGCCTTGC
>CAXMSM010000077.1:0-4977 GCA_964195655.1 uncultured Gammaproteobacteria bacterium
CGTATAAGGACGCTGCTGTGCCCATGCATGCGACCGCAGCCTTGCCCAGGTACGCGTCGAGAGCTGTCAACCGGCCAGCGGAATCCGGCTCGCTAATTGCGTAGACGCCACGCCACACGCGGATCAACTGTCGCTTCTTCACCTGTACGTCGAGCTGCTGGCGGGTCATGACCTCGAGCAGCGCAGCGGTCGTGACGTAGCCGTAGCGTTTAAAGAGGTCCTTCACGGCGGTTTGCACAATCGAATCGTCGACCCGCGCGGTGCTTGAAGCCGTCAGCCCGGTGACCAACTGTGGATGAAATCCGCATTGTGGATGGTCCTTCACTGCCGAGCAGACGCAAACTCGCGTGATTTAGGCCGGATTCGTGCGATTTGGTGTCTGCTCGCGGGAGGAGGGAACTTGGGAGGGGGAAGGCCCGCGTGGAGTTCAGAGGCGACCGGTGGCCTTCATCGCCAGATAGTGGTCGGCGAGTTCGGGGGCGAGTTCCTCCGGTGGGGCATCGATGACGTCGACCCCGCAGCGCCGCAGTCGGGACGCGACGTCGCGGCGTTCGTTGCGGGCGCGCTCCGCCGCGGCGGCGTCGTACACCTCGACTGCATCGGCGCGGCCCGCAGCGAGCTTGTCCACCCGCGGATCCGCGACGGCGGCCAGCAGCACCTGGTGTTTGGCGGTCAACTGGGGCAGCACTTTGACCAGCCCCTCGTCGATCGCTGAGGCGTTCAGGTCGGTCAGAAGTACCACCAGAGCGCGTCGCCGCGCCCGCCGCTGGATGGCCGCCACCAGTGTGCCAGGGTCCGACTCGATCAGCGCTGGTTCCAACGGGGCCATCGCCTCCACCAGATGCGCTAGCAGTTCGGTGCGTGACGCATTGAACACGCCGGCCCGTGTGACGCGGTCATGGGCCAGGAAGTCGACATGGTCACCCGCCCTCGCGGCAAGGGCCGCGAGCAGCAGTGCGGCGTCCATCGACCAGTCCAGGCGCGGCCAGCCACTGGGATCCGCCGCGGTCGGGTCGACGCCTACCCGTCCGGCCGACGTTCGCCCCGTATCGAGCACGATCACCACGCGCCGGTCACGTTCGGGCCGCCAGGTACGCACAACCACGTCGGCACGCCGGGCGGTCGCCCGCCAGTCGATCGAGCGGACGTCATCGCCCACGACGTACTCACGCAGCGAGTCGAACTCGGTGCCCTGGCCCCGGATCAGTACCGGGGTCGTACCTTCGAGTTCGCGCAACCTGGCCAGTCGCGACGGCAGGTGCTTTCGCGATAGGAACGGCGGCAGGATACGGATTTGCCACCGCACCTGGTGGGACCCCTGCCGCCCGGCAAGGCCTAGCGGTCCAACAGATCTGGCGGTCACCAGCGCCGACACCTGATCGCCGCGACGTACCGGACGCAACTGTGTCTCGATCGTAATTCGTTGGCCTGCAGATAAAGTCACTGGATGAGTACGGGGTTCGGCACGTGCGCTGGGGGCCCATGCGTCGCGGACCACGCCGCGGAAGCGGGACCTGCCGCCGTTGGCGATCATCAGCACCGCCGCCACCGGTTGGCCCAGCCGGGCGGAGGTCTGACCGCTGCGCGTCAGCGTAAGGGCGCGCGGACTACCCGCCAGCGCCATATCCGCGACAACCGCCACGACAAGCAGAGCCAGCAGCACGACGAAAGCCAGTGCGGGCTGGGCAGCGAACGCGATGGGAAGCGCGCACAGCATTGCGATCAGCCCGGTGCGCCCGGTGAGTATCACGGTCCCGGCAACTATCTTGGCACCGGCACAGCGGCCAGGATGCCTTCGATCACCCCGTCCGCGGTCGCCCCTTCGAGCTCGGCCTCGGGGCGCAGCGCGACGCGATGGCGCAGCGTGGGTTTGGCCATCGCCTTGACGTCGTCGGGTGTGACGTAGTTGCGGCCTGACAGCCAGGCCCACGACCTCGCTGTGGACAGCACAGCCGTCGCACCGCGCGGGGATACACCGAGTTGTAGCGACGGCGACTGTCGGGTCGCACCGACGATGTCGACGATATAGCCGAGCACCTCGTCGCCGACGAGTACCTGTCGGACCGCTTCTCGCGCGGCCGCCAATTCGGCAGGACCCGCGACGGGCTTAACGGCGGACAGGTCGCGCGGGTCGAATCCGCGGGCGTGGCGGTCGAGGATAGCGATCTCCTGGTCGCGCGGAGGTAGCGGAACGTTGAGCTTCACCAGGAAACGGTCCAGTTGAGCCTCGGGCAACTGGTAGGTGCCTTCGTATTCGATGGGGTTCTGGGTGGCCGCGACGATGAACGGGTCGGGCAGGGCGCGAGGCTCGCCGTCGACGCTGACCTGCCGCTCCTCCATCGCCTCCAGCAGCGCTGCCTGTGTCTTGGGCGGTGTTCGGTTGATCTCGTCGGCCAGTAGCAGGTTGGTGAAAACCGGGCCGGCGCGGAACTTGAACTCCGCGGTGCGTGCGTCATAGACGAGCGATCCGGTGACGTCGCCCGGCATGAGGTCGGGGGTGAACTGCACCCGCTTGAAGTCCAGCTGCAACGCCGCCGCGAGGGTGCGTACGAGCAGGGTCTTCGCGACGCCCGGCACACCCTCCAAAAGCACGTGGCCGCGACACAACAACGCGATCACCAGCCCGCTGACCACGGCGTCCTGGCCGACGACGACCTTGGCGATCTCAGCCCGCAGAGCCATCAGCGCGGCGCGGGCGCTGTCTTGTTGGCGGGTCCTGTCCAGTTGGGCGGCCCTGTCCGGCGGGGTGGGGTGTGTCACGAGTGTGCGACCAGCCTTTCCATTTCGTCGAGTTGGCGTGCGAGGTTGACCAGGTCGGCGTCGGTGGCCGGGGCCGGTCCGTGCAGCGTATTGGCGACCGCCAGTGGGTTGAGGCCGCTGCGTGCGGCGACGGCTTGAGCGACGGTGGACAGGTCCGCTGCGGGGCTCAGGCCCAGGCGCGGCAGCATTCGTTGCAGTGTCGACGTTCGCAGCGCCTCGGCGGCCCGGTCCCGGGCTCTGCGCGACCGATACAACCGTCCGCGGCCTTCCACCGTCTCCGAAGCCCGTACCACCACCGGCAGTCGCTCGGCCACCAAAGGCCCGACTCGGCGTCCTTTCCACAGGGCCAGCAGCGCCACGGCGAGGACTAGCTGGAAGACCACCCATGTCACCTGTGTGGGGATGAGGTTTGAGATGGAATCGCCGCCGCCGGAGTCGGTGCCCTCGCTGCGCTGGGGCGCATACCAGAGCACCCGGGGGTGCGTGCCGGCGAGATTCATCGCCAGGGCGGCATTGCCCTCGTCGAGGAGCCCCTCGTTCATCATGAAGGAGGCGCTGCCGACAACGGTGACCGTGCGGCCATCGTCGGTGTACTGCGCCAGTACGCCGTCGTAGCAGCGTGTTACCGGCGTCGCTCCGGAAGCCTCGTAGGCGTCGGCTGCGCCGAACTGCACGGCGCCGGCCTGCGTCGCCGCGCGTAGGTCGCAGTCCGGCGCGATGCCGCCGTAGCTCGTTGATTCTGCGCGACGGATCCCGGGCGCGAGCTGCTCGCGAGTGCGCGCAATGGGCTCGACCAGCAGACGATCACCGGGTACGTTCGCCAGCCGACTTAGCAGCTCGTTGCCGGACAGGTGGAAGGTCTGCCCCACCACCAGCAGGCTCCCGGGCCGGGCTTGGCGTTCGACTGCGGCGACGGTGTCGGTCTCGATCACCGTCACGCCGTTGTCCCGCAGCAGTGTGACCAGGGCGCGAGCCCCGTCCGGCGACGTCGAGTTCGCCTCCAGTCTGCCCCCGGGTTGCGGGGAGGTCAGGTAGGTGCTCACCGCGGCCACGCCGACGATGACGACGATCGCGAGCAGCACCCAGCGCAGTCCGTGCCACCGTTGCGCGATAGTCGAACCGACTGAGGTCTCTGAGGTCATCGCACCTCGACCCAGGTCTGGTGCGTTGGTTGCGTCGGCGATTCGACTGGTCCCCGTGAAATGTGGCTGCCCAACTTGTCGTCCAGCGAGGCGATCTTCCGGTACTGCGGTTCCAGCCCGGGGCGCTCACCGTAAGTCACGTCGTTGAAGGCCTCTGCCGCCGTGGCCAGTTCGTCGACCAAGCCCGGCAGCGCGCGGCCCGCAGCGCGGGCCAATTCGGTCGCTGTCCGTCCCGCAACGGGGTCGAGCACGCCGTTCTCCTCGAGTTGTCGCGCGACGGCCCGTAGCCGGTGGCGGATGGCGGGCGCCCATTCCCCGGCCGCCGCATACCGTTCGGCGGTTGCGCGGTGCTGGGCGGCACTGAGCGCGTGACTGTCGAACAGCGTGCTCGCTTCACTGCGGTTGGTCCGCATGGCGCGCCGGGCGATGCGGACCGCGACGACGACAGCAACGGTAAGAAGAATGAGCAGCACCGCGACGGTGAACCAACCGCCAGGAACGGATGAGCCGCTGGCGATCAGCCGGTACAGCAGTTCTGCGATCCAGTTGTAGATGAGTTCGGTCAGCGAGGGCCGCGGGTAGATCGGTTTTGCAAGTTCGCGCTGGGCCGCGTCGTGCGCTGCGTCGCGGTCGATTTCGATCGTCGGCATGTCAGGTTTGGCGAGTTAGCCAGAGATCGTCGGTCGACTCCGATGGCGCTGCGGGTCCGGCTGCCGCGCCCGTCTGCAGGACGAGATCGAACGCCTCGGATCTGATTCTGCGGTCGGTGTACTGCAGCACGATGACGCCCGCGCTGAACGGTCCGGTGATGATCTGGCCGATGGCGCTGCCGATCGAGATCAGCACGAGGGCGAGCATCGCGGTCGTGGTGGACGCTGATCCCGCGAGCGTGATCTGACCGCTCAAGCTGAATGGGATCGCTACCGCCCCGGCTACCAGATTCGCAGCCAGCATCGCAAGAAGCCGGATGCCGAGTACCCGCCCCTCCCCTTCCTCGATGACTTTTATGTAAGAGAAACACAAACATAAACACGCGTGCGCGCACTTGCAGTTCACAGAACACGTACTCTCTCTC
>CAXMSM010000078.1:0-3056 GCA_964195655.1 uncultured Gammaproteobacteria bacterium
ATCCGCGAGACGGGTGAGAAGCACACGATCGATGGCGTGGAGATCCAGTTCCAGATGGCGCCGGGCACCGAGGCGCCAGCCGAGATGCATTTCTATTTTCCGCGCTACCGCGCGCTGTGTATGGCAGAGAACGCAACGCACAACCTGCACAACCTGTTGACGTTGCGCGGTGCCCTGGTGCGCGACCCGCACGGCTGGGCGGGCTATCTCACCGAGGCCATCGACACCTTCACCGACCGCGCCGACGTCGTATTCGCCTCCCATCACTGGCCCACTTGGGGCAAGGACAGGATTGTCGAATTCCTTTCCCTGCAACGGGATTTGTATGCCTACCTACACGACCAGACGCTGCGCCAACTCAATCAGGGTTACACCGGTATCGAGATAGCCGAGACCTTCGCGATGCCACCCGCACTTGAGCGCGCCTGGCACGCTCGCGGCTACTACGGATCGGTGAGCCACAACGTCAAGGCCGTCTACCAGCGCTACATGGGGTGGTTCGACGGCAGCCCCGCACGTCTGTGGCCGCACCCGCCGGAAGCGATCGCACCGCGGTATGTGGCGGCGATGGGCGGCCTCGATAGGGTCGTGGAGATCGCCCAGGCCGCCTTTGATGAGGGCGATTTCCGTTGGGCTGCTACTCTTCTCGACCACGCAATCTTCACCGATGAGAACCACGACGGTGCGCGCGAGCTGTATGCCGACACTTTGGAACAGCTGGCCTACGGGGCTGAGACGGCGACCTGGCGCAACTTCTTCCTGGCCGGCGCCACTGAGCTGCGGGACGGCAACTTCGGCACTCCGACACAGACCTCGTCGACGTCGATGGCCGCGCAGCTGTCCCCGGAGCAGATGTTCGACGTGCTGGCGATCAGTATCAACGGCCCGCGCGCCTGGAACCTCGACATCGCGATAGATATCACGTTCCTCGACACCGCGACCAATTACCGGATCACGGTGCGCAACGGCGTGCTCGTTTATCGCAAGGTCGCTGCGGAGGCGACCACCGCGCAGGCGACGGTCCGGCTGGCGACCAAGGTGCGGCTGCTCACGCTGGCGGCGGGCGACAACGCCTCGCCGGGCCTGGAGATCACCGGCGATCCCGAGGTGCTGGCATCCCTGGTTGGCGTGCTGGACCGGCCGGATCCCGACTTCAACATCGTCACGCCCTAACGGGATGCAATTGCTTCTGGTCCGACATGCATTGCCGCTGCGCAGTGATCATGGGCAGGGCTCCGACCCTCGGCTGTCCCCTGAAGGCATCGAGCAGTCCGCCAGACTGCCTGATGCGCTTGCCCGGTTCCCGATCCAGCGGGTGGTGAGCAGCCCTCAAGTGCGAGCGACCGAGACCGCGACACCGGTGGCCGAGACGTTGGGTGTGCCAGTCGAGGTCGACCAGCGCCTCGCCGAGTATGACCGCGATCTGGCTCACTACATTCCGATCGAGCAAATCGCAGCCGAGAACCCTGCTGAGTTGCAGCGCTTGATCAACGGCCAGTTGCCCAGCGGCGTCGACGAGGCCGAGTTTCTGGGGCGGGTCCGCGCGGCTGTCGAGGATCTGGTCACCGGCGCCGACCACGACGACACGGTGGCGGTGTTCAGCCACGGCGGGGTGATCAACGTGCTGCTGCACCAGATCCTGGGCACCGAGCGGCTGCTGTCGTTCCACGTCGACTACGCGTCGGTGACTCGGCTGCTGTCGTCGCGCACCGGGCGGCTGGCCGTCGCCGGTGTCAACGCGACTGAGCATGTATGGGACTTACTGCCGCGCAACAAGCAGTGGTAGACAAGTCCCGTGACCGATCTCGATGGCCTCGATCTCGCCCCCCTGGATCGACACCTGCGGGATGCCGGGATTCCGCGCAGCGGCCGGCTGCGCGCCGAGCTGGTCGCAGGCGGCCGGTCCAACCTGACGTTCCTGGTCTCCGACGATGTGTCGCGGTGGGTGCTGCGCCGTCCACCGTTGCACGGACTCACGCCGTCGGCGCACGATATGGCCCGGGAGTACCGGGTGGTGGCGGCGCTCGCCGACACACCCGTGCCGGTCGCACGTGCGGTGACGCTGTGCAACGACGACTCCGTGCTCGGTGCACCGTTCCAGATGGTGGAGTACGTGCCGGGGCGAGTGGTGCGCTACAGCAGTGAGCTCGAGGCGCTCGGCGACGGGAACATCATCGAATCCTGCGTCGACGCGCTGATCAAAGTGCTCGCCGACCTGCACTCGGTGGACCCCGACGCAGTTGGGCTCGGTGACTTCGGCAAGCCGAGCGGCTACCTGGAACGCCAGGTGCGTCGCTGGGGTTCGCAGTGGGACCTGGTGAAACGCGAGAACGACACCTGCGACGCCGATGTCAAGACGCTGCATGCACAGTTGGCCCAAGCGATTCCGCCGCAGAGCCGGACGGCGATCGTGCACGGCGACTACCGCATCGACAACACGATCCTGGACGCTGACGACCCGACCAAGGTGGCCGCCGTTCTGGACTGGGAGTTGTCCACGCTGGGAGACCCGCTCAGCGATGCCGCCTTGATGTGCGTGTACCGGCACCCGACGTTCCACCTCGTACACGCCGACGCGGCTTGGGCCTCGGAGTTGATCCCAGACCCCGACGAGCTGGCTGAGAAGTATTCGCGGGCCGCCGGTCAGTCGCTGGACCACTGGGATTTCTACATGGCGCTGGCCTATTTCAAGCTTGCCGTCATCGGCGCGGGTATCGCTTTCCGGGCGCGGGTAGGCGGCGCCATCGAGGGCACGGACGGGACGGACGATACCGACCAGGTCGGCGAGGCTGTTGCGCCGCTGATCGCGGCAGGCCTGGCCGAGCTGTCCTGACAGGTTTTACCGGTCGGTTGCGGGGGAGAGGGGCGCGTGGCGCGATGACGTCGCACGAGAATGCTCACCAGAATCGGAAGAAAGCGGTCTGCCGTGAAGCGTGATGTTGGTGCCGAGTTGGACGTGTGGATCATCGAGCCGACCACACTTGAGGTCCAAATCGCGGTCGCGCCGCAGCCGGGTGCTGAAATCACCGAAGAACTGACTTTTGTGTTGAACGGCA
>CAXMSM010000079.1:0-5190 GCA_964195655.1 uncultured Gammaproteobacteria bacterium
CCACCGCTCCTGGGGAGAAGGCACACTCCCGGGGCGTGGCCTACACCCCCAAGGACGGCGGTCGCGTCGTAGTGCACCGCCGCTAGATTTCCGCCCCTGACGAATCAGACTCCAGCGCGCGTGGGTAGCTTCCAGCCCGGGCGGGGGAAGTGGCAGGTGTAGCCGCTGGGGTAGTGCTCCAGATAATCCTGGTGCTCGGGCTCGGCGTCCCAGAACTGCGGGGCCGGGCTGACCGCGGTGACAACCTTGCCTGGCCACAGCCCGGAGGCGTCTACGTCGGCGATCGTGTCCAGCGCGATACGACGCTGCTCCTCGTCGACGTAGAAGATCTCTGAGCGGTAGCTCGTGCCGGTGTCGTTGCCCTGCCGGTCCTTCGTGGTCGGATCATGGACCTGGAAGAAGAACTCCAGCAGGGCCCGGTAGTCGGTGCGCGCAGGGTCGTAGACGATCTCGATCGCCTCAGCGTGGCCGGAGTGACTGCGGTAGGTCGGGCGGTCGTTCTTTCCTCCGGTGTATCCGACCCGGGTGGAAATCACGCCCGGCTGCTTACGGATCAGGTCCTGCATCCCCCAGAAGCAGCCGCCAGCCAGAATCGCTCGCTTGTCATTGCTCACTCTTGTTCCTTTCCATCCAAGTTCGTCCATCCGGGTTCGCCGAACAGTCCCTAGTACTCTGCATACCGTTGCGCAGCGAGTTCGTCGAGGCGGATGAAGCGCAAGGCCGCCGAGTTGAAGCGTTGGCGCGGCCTCGACAAGCATGGGTAGAACGTGTTCTAGTTTCTGGTGTGGCAGCCACGACTTTCACCCAGCGAGAGCTCGCCGCGGCGTTCGCCGAATTCGAGACGACGGTTGACGGTGCGGCGCAGACGCGGAACTGGGATCCATGGGTTGACCAGTACACCGATGATGTCACCTACATCGAGCACGCCGCCGGCACCATGCACGGCCGCGAGCAGGTGCGGCCCTGGATCTGGAAGACGATGGAGACCTTCCCGGGCAGCCACATGACAGCGTTCCCGTCGCTGTGGCGGGTCTACGACGAGGCGACTGCGCGCGTCATCTGCGAACTTGACAACCCGATGCTTGACCCAGGAGACGGGACCATCGTCAGCGCCACCAATATCTCGATTGTCACCTATGCCGGCGACGGAAGGTGGTGTCGTCAGGAAGACATCTACAACCCGTTGCGGTTCGTTTCGGCGACGGTGAAGTGGTGCAAGAAGGCGCAGGAGTTAGGCACGTTGCCCGACGTCGCGGCCGAGTGGATGGCTAGATACGCATCCGGCGGTCGGGGCACCGCGTGACAGCATTGGTGATCGGGGCCAACGGCTACCTCGGCAGCCACGTGACCCGTCAACTCGTTGCCGACGGCCAAGACGTAAGGGCGATGGTGCGCGAGGGTGCCAACACAATCGGCATCGACGACCTGGCCGTGGCCCGCTTCGTGGGCGATATTTGGGACGATGCGGTGTTGCGCGAGGCGATGACCGGTTGCGAGGTCGTCTACTACTGCGTCGTCGACGCCCGCGGCTGGCTGCGGGATCCCGCACCGCTGTTCCGCACCAACGTCGAGGGAACCCGCAACGTCCTTGATATCGCCGTGGAACCCGCTATCGCCGAGGGCCTGAAGAAGTTCGTGTTCACCAGCAGTTACGTGACCGTCGGACGTCGGCGCGGTTGCGTCGCCACCGAGGCCGACGTGATTTCTGATATCGCCGGCACCCGACTGACGCCCTACGTCAGGTCGCGGGTGCAGGCCGAGAATGTGGTGATCGAATACGCCCGATCCCGCGGACTTCCCGCTGTGGCCATGTGCGTGTCCACGACCTACGGCGCCGGTGACTGGGGGCGCACCCCGCACGGCGCGATTATCGCCGGAGCGGCGCTCGGCAAGCTGCCGTTCGTGATGGACGGTATCGAGCTGGAAGCCGTGGGTATCGACGACGCCGCACGCGCCTTATTGCTCGCCGCGGAAAAGGGCTGCACCGGCCAGCGCTACCTGATCTCGGAGAAAATGATCTCTCATGCGGACGTGGTCCGGATCGCTGCCGACGCGGCGGGTGTCGCCGCGCCGACGAAGAAGATCCCGCTGGCGCTGTCGTATGCGCTGGCCGCGATGGGTAGCTTCAAGGCCCGGCTGAAGGGTGTCGATGAGCGGCTGTCGCTGGGCTCGCTGCGCCTAATGCTCGCTGAGGAACCTGTGGACTGCAGCAAAGCCAAGCGTGAATTAGGTTGGCAGCCAAAGCCAGTGGAGGATTCGATTGGTGAAGCCGCGAAGTTCTGGGTTGGTCTTCGCGATGCCAAACGCGCAACCAAGTCTGCTGGCTGAACCCGCTCCGCAACTCGGAGTCCTGCCATCATCGATTGATGTCCGCATTAGCCGGCTTCGGCGCGCACCTTAAGCCGCTGCAGTGTGAGCTTGATGTGGTCGGCGTTCGCCCCCTTGCGATCGCCGACCCCGGTGGCCATTGAGGCAGGCTTACGGAACCACCCGGGGCGGCGGTCCCATGTTGATTCGGTGACGGTGCAACCGCCGTCCTTCGGCTCGATGTCATAGCGCCAGTGCGAGATTGGGATGATGCCGGCGGAATGGACATCGAATGCAAACGCCCGCGCCGGGTCGGCGGCTGTCACCGTGCACTTTGTGGTCCACGTGCGAGAGCCGTTGCGGTTGTGCCCGGTGAACACTGCGCCGGGACTAGCCTCCACCCCCTTGCGCCAACGCAGCTCATCGGCTTCTTCGGCCAGGGACGCCAGCGTGGCCAGGTCGGTGATCAGTGCGTACACCGCGGCGGGGTCGGCGGCGATCGGGACGGTTACGTGGACGCTGGGGGCTGCTGGTCGGGCCATCATCGGATGGTATCGGTCGGCATTGCCGGTTGAAGCGACGTTGCCGGTTGAAGCGACGTTGCCGGTTGAATGAGATGTTGCGCTGGAATGAAGAGCGGTAAAAGGCGTTGAATGAGGCTGTGAGGGACCGACATTTATGCGAGCCCTCGGGGTCCAATCCCAGCACTTCCCATCCCAGCACGTCCCATCCCATCACGTCCCATCCCAGCACGTCCCATCCCAGCACGTCCCATCCCATAACGATCGAACCGGCCGGCACCCGCATCACCGTCCGCATGAACGGATCCCTCGTCGCGCAGACCGATGCCGCCTTGACGCTGCAAGAGGCCAGCTATCCGGCGGTGCAGTACATCCCGATCGGCGATGTGGTCGCCGTGATGACCCGAAGCGATACCGCCACGTATTGCCCGTACAAGGGTGATGCCGGTTACTACCACCTGCGCACCGGCCACGGTGAGACCTTCGAGGACGCAGCGTGGACCTACGAGGAACCTTTTCCCGCCGTGTCGGCCATCGCAGGTCATGTCGCGTTCTACCCGAACAAGGCCGATGTCAGAGCCGAGCCCTAGGCTGGCGGCGTGGGTAGCTCGACCAGCGTGGTTTTTGCTGGGCCCGCCAGCCCGGGTCTGACGCTGTCACCGCTGCGGCGCGGTAGGGGAGACCCCTGCTATCACGACGGCGCGGACGGGGCTATCTGGTGTACCAGCCTGCTGCCCAGCGGAGCGGTCACTGCGCGCATCTGCCGGGGTGCGCCCGAGGCCGTCGACTGCGAAGCCTGGGGGCCCGGCGCGGTGGAGTTCATCGAGACGGTGCCCGCATTTTTGGGCGTTGACGACGACGCGACTGCGTTCCGGCCCGCGGATCCGACTATCGCCGCCGCCCAGCGCCGCGTCCCACATTTGCGGCTCGGTCGCACCGGCCGGGTGCTGGAGGCGCTGATCCCTGCTGTGCTCGAACAGCGCGTCTCCGGCAAGGATGCACAGCGGGCCTGGCGCAAGCTTGTGACCAGGTACGGCGCGCCCGCGCCGGGACCGGCGCCCGCTCACCTGAGGGTGCCGCCCTCGGCGGATGTCTGGCGGCGGATTCCGTCATGGGAGTTTCAAGTCGCCAATGTCGACCCCGGCCGTGCCCGCACCATTGTGGGGTGCTCCCAGCGCGTCGACGCACTGGAAAGGTTGGTCAGGCGCCCGGCCGATGCCGCCCGCGCAGCGTTGATGTCGCTGCCGGGCGTGGGGGAGTGGACGGCCGCCGAGGCGGTGCAACGGGCGTTCGGTGACGCGGACGCGTTGTCGGTGGGCGACTACCACCTCGCCAAGATGGTGGGCTGGAGCCTGCTCGGGCACCCGATCGACGACACGCACATGGTCGAGTTGCTTGAGCCGATGCGTCCGCATCGACACCGGGCGGTGCGGTTGCTCGAAGTCAGCGGTCTGGCGGTCAATCCGCGGTTCGGCCCGCGCTTACCGATACCGGACCTGTCCGAAATGTGATGTGACGAGCCGGGTACCGGCCCTGCCGGCCGCTCTTAGGTTCTCGAACTGCGTGTCATACGGCGGTGCCCCGACCTGCGGCGAAACAGGTTGTCTCAGACGATGTCATCGGAGTTTGTCTCAAGTTCGTGTCATTTATTCTTTCTACTGCTGCCGCCGTTCGCGCGCGACGGGATATGTGGCCATCTCGCAGCACCTGTCTCATTGCCCGCCGACGTCGGAGATTCGGGACGCTCTATGTGAAACGAGAAACGAGACGATGGGTGGTTCCGACAGGTCGTTGATCCTTGGCCGCGCTAAGGAACTTGCCGAGTCCGTAGCGCGAGTCGTGATTACTGAACGAGGGGAGGCGGCTCTAGCTTCAACAGATTTTCCAGCACTCATCGATTCCGCTCATGCGGTGCTCAAACGCCAGCCGGGCGCGCATCTTGGCCTGACCCCGGCCGGTTGATCCGGGCGCTCCGTTCTGACCGAGTGGATGGCAGCCTCAGAACCCGTGCGACTGGTGAAGTCGCCTTGGCGGACTGGTCTGCGGATGGCGTGGCGGCACCTCCGTAAAGGGAATGTCCGCGCCGCGATCAGGTCTGCGCCGCTCTGACTCACTTGGTTGCCGGCCGCTCGATGACCTGCCTGATGCCGTCCACGATCGCCGGGGCGAGGGTCCGCATGTAGGTCGCGGTGGTGTGGTTGGTGTCCGCGTACACGATCACATCACCGATGATCACCGGGCACCGGTTCGCGCCGCAGAAGTACTGCGTCAAGTCGATCACCGTGGCGCCGGGAACCATGCCGGCCGCCGCGATGAGCGGGTCAGGAATTCCCATCGCCTGACGCCGCGGAGTGTCGCACTC
>CAXMSM010000080.1:0-4830 GCA_964195655.1 uncultured Gammaproteobacteria bacterium
ATGATACGGCGACCACCGAGATCTACACCCTCGTCGCGGTCGGCGATCTTGAGCCAGCGATGCAAGCACGCTTCGGAAATTCCGAAGTCCTTCGCGACCTGGCGTATGGGGGCCTCGCCCTTGCGGGCCACGGCGATCACATCGCGCCGGAACTCTTCGGGAAATGCTTTCGGCACGGGAAACATCCTTTCACCGTGAGGCACGATCCTCACAGGTCAGATGTCAACCAAACCCGGGGCAATCCCCTCATGCGTGCGCGTTCCCTTGCGGCCCCCTGGTAGACCGATTCCCGCCTGGGCCGACTGACTCAGAACCAACCACTGTGATGCACAATGTTCAACTATCAACATCACACTGATTGCACTAGTTGTCGTAGCCGTGGCTTCCGGCGGGTGGGCGCTGTTCAGGCGCGGCCGCTTCGCATTGTTCTTTCTTGCTGCCGGGCTTTTCGCGGCCTTGACGTTCCTGGCGTTAGTGGTGCAGATCGGGGGGCTGGCCGGACTAGACACGGCGGTCGCGGAATGGTTCGGCGAACACAGAACCCGCGCCAGGTATAGCGAGGCGAAGGCGATCTTCCTCTTCGTCGGTCAGCCGGTGTACGTCGGGATCGCCGCATTGGTTTGCGGCACAATGCTGTCGCTGCACGCACGTTCGCCGATGCCTGCTGTCGCAGTCACCGGCGCGCTAGGTGCGTCTGTACTGGTCGAGAAGTCGTTCAAGGCGCTAGTTGAGCACCACCATAACTATTTCCCATCTGGCCACGTGGCGGGCAGTGCTGCGCTGCTCGGCATGATCGCGGTGTGCCTCGGTGTAGGGCGCAGTCGCGCCGTGAAGGTCGCGCTGGCGGTGCCGGTGGTGGCCGGAGTTCTGTTTGTCGCTTTTGTCGCGTTGTACGCCGAGTATCACGTCTTCACCGATGTCATCGGAGGGATGCTCCTTGGTGGGGCAGTCGTGGCCCTGGGCGCCGCGGTGCTAGGTGCCACCAACTACTCACGTCGAGACTCCGCCGTCGCATCAACCGATGATCCTTCACCCTCGTACACCTGACTGCAGGCTCCGCGGCGTCGCGGCATGTCCTGTCTGGTACTGGTAGAAACTGCTGCGCAGCGACGGGACTCTAAAACACGCACAACACAACGAAACCGCCTGGCACATAACACCTTTCACCCATTTCCGCAGCGCGAAACCGGCTGTGGCGCAACACCTGTGGTAAAAAGGGTGCAAAAAATACGCAGCCAAGAGCTTGGGGTGCTGCGGGCGTGTTTGCTGGGGGTTGGCGCCCACGCCTATTACGTTGTGCGGCAGCGTGTTTAGTGGTGGTGTGCGTTTGTTGTGTAGTGTTCGGTTCGTTTGTGTTGCAACGGTTTTGGTTCGCATCGGAGCGCTTAAGTCCTGCCTACCGCCGAGGAGGCTGCCGTGCAGCGGCCCCGTCAATTATTCGTCTACCCGCCCGCCCCGGACATCCCACCGTCAAACGCGCCGGGAGCGTAGCCAAATTTGCCGCCCTGGCATGCGAGTACCCAGGGCATCGCCATACATCTGGCATCATTCGCGTTGGTGGGAATGTCGGGATTGCCAACGTCTGCGGGGTTGCCTGGGTCTGCGGGGTTATCGGGTTGAGCCGCGCTGGTCGGGGCGCCGAGGATGGCCGATGCCGCGAGGACGCCACCAGCTATTAGGTGCCGGATGCGGGTGGTATTCATCTTCAAATGGTAGGCGGCCAGACCTTAGCCGGGGGTGGGTTCTGCGCTGTGGTTCCCCCGAGATCGTGGAGGGCTTCTTAAGCCGCCTTCGGCTCCTGTTTGGTTTCCCTGATCTCGTAGTTGATGGTGAGAGCCCGTCGGCGGCGCTGTGGCGTCGTTGATGCTTGTAGAACGTGTAGCACCAGTCGATGACCGCTGCCCGCGCTTGGATAGTATCACTGAAACTGTTGCGGGACAGTACTTCCCACTCCAATGATGAGAAGAACGCCTCGGCGGCAGCGTTATCGAAACATTGACCGCCGGGCGATCTCCAAGCCGATCCCGCGCCCCGCTCCGGTGACGACCGCGGCGGTGTTCTCAGGCATCGTTCTCCTCGGTGGCTGATTATCTGTAGGTCCAGTAGAGGTGTATCCGACTGTGCCCGTCGATGATTCGTGACCGGAATCCGTTGAGAGACACAGTCATATCTGTAGGGGCGTATCCCATGATCGGAAAGGGGACTCGACCGGATGGACAGCTCGCCATCGCTCAGTGATCTGCCGTACGGCGAGCAGGGTCGCGTCGCGGTGCCCGGCTGGGATCTGGGGCCCCCGCACCATGGTCCCGCCGTCGCGACGGCCCTGTCGGATGAGCTGTCGACACCGCTGGCGGGCCATCTGAGTGGGTGTAGCTACAGCGGACGAAATTCGCACAGTGAAGCTATACGTGCAGGTGAGCAATGGCGACCGCGATGGCTATGGTCCAATCGAGGTCGAAGATCGCGGCCTCAAAAGCTGACAGCGGGTGTTTGGGTTTCTCTGAGATTGCGGGGTCACTTCTCTTTGGTTGCACCTCATGCGGCTAGGGGCGCAAGGCGGAAGACTCGGATCTCGCGGGGTGCGCAGCTGCTGCGGTAGCGCTCATAGCCGATGTAGACGTCGGCGGCCGTGGCCCACGCCGAGGCGCGCGCATCCCCGGTAAGCAGCTCGGCTCGGTACCGCGCGGGCGGACCCCTGAACTCGACCGTGCATTCGGCGTGTGCAATTAGGTTGGCGCTCCATGCTGGATGATTCTTGCGCCCGTAGTTGGACCCGATCGCCAGGAGTCCGTCCTCGTCGTCGATCAATACCAGCGGATGTGTGCGTTGCTGTCCGGACTTGGCGCCGGTTGTCGTGACTAGCCCGACCCTATCGAATCCGGCAGAGCTCAAACGGCCCTTTGTCCGAGGGATCAGCGTTTTGTCGATACGCGGCGCCAGGTGAAGGAGGTACTGGTAGCCGACTGGAGTCACCAACAGGCGCTCCACCAGCGCCTCATCGAGGCGCAGCCGGCGCCCGCGAACCTGGCTTTCACGCCGAAACGACACGGGTAGACGGTACCCGATTGCTGGGTACCTTCACGGTGTACGGAAGTGAAGGCAAAAGGTGACGCGGCAGGAGGTCATCGTAGGCAACATGTCACCGACGATGCGACCAGCGACTATCAGCCGATCCGACCGTCCTCCTACCGATAACGACAACATTCGGATCGGGATGCGCGTGACGCCGGTGTTCTTCGACGTGCCCGATACGGGTGTCAGGTTGTTGCGGTACCGGCCTGCCGGACGCCTCAGTTCTTGCGGGCGCGTTTCGGCGGGGGTTACCGCGAGCCGGAGGGGCGTACCACCGCCGGCCGTTGCGCCGCGTAGATCTCAGCCAGGAATTGTCCGACGGCGACGGCCGCATGCGCCGCGCGCACCGAGCCCAGTATGTCGAAAGCGTGCTGGGTAAACGGCAGCTCGGCGTACACGATTGGCTGTCTGCTGACTTGCCGCAGTTGCGCGACGAAGCCGCGCGCCTGTTCGACGGGGACCAGCGAATCGTTGCGCCCGTGCAACAGGAAGAACGGCGGAGCCTCGGCGGAAACATAGTTGACCGGTGACGCGGCGACATACGAATCCAGATTCGTCGAGTGCGGTTGTTTGACGACCATTCGCTCCAGCAGCGGCAACATCATCGGATGCATCGCATCCTCGACGCGGGTGAAGTCGTAGACGCCGTAGAACGGTACGGCGGCCTGCACCCGGGTGTCGGCCTCTTCGAACCCTGGCTGAAACTGCGGGTCGTTGGGCGTCAGCGCCGCCAGCGAAGACAAATGGCCGCCGGCCGAACCACCGGTGATGGCGATGAAGTCCGGGTCGCCGCCGTACTCACCGATGTGCGCCTTGACCCACGCGAGAGCGCGTTTGACGTCCACGATGTGATCGGGCCAGGTGTTGCGCGGGCTGTGTCGGTAGTTGACCGCCACGCAAATCCAACCCAGTTCCGCGAGGTGGCTCATCAACGGATGGGCCTGTCCGCGCTTGTTTCCCGTCGTCCAGGCACCACCGGGAATCTGAAACAGCACCGGCGCTTTTCTGTCGGGATCGAGATCAGGACGCCGCCAGATGTCCAAGTGGTTAGCACTGCCATATTCGCCGTAACTGATGTCGGCGTCGTGGGTGTAGTCACGATAGATGCGGATCATCCGCAACAGACCCGGCGTCCTGGCGGTGCCACCGCCGGCCGGCCGGCGCCACAGACCCGCTGAATCGACGCGACGCTGGGTTCCCAAGCCGTCGTCCAAGGCGGCCGTCAGCGCGACATTGGCCTGGTGACCCGCACGACTGAAGTTCAGCAGACCCAACGCCGAGAAGCCCGCCACCAGCCAGGCGAACATCCGCACCGGCCGGGTCAGCCGGCGCGCTGTCAATGCCAGCCCGCCGAGCTGGCTGACCAGGGTCTGTCGCGGCAACTCGGTGACGACCAGACCGAACGCCCACGACCACACCGATGGGTACCCGTTTCGGGCCAGCGGCCGGTATCCGTTGATGGTGGAAGCGGCAGTCGCCGCCGCTACGGCCAACGCCGCCGCTTGCCGGGCGACGTGGATGATTCGCGCCTTCCTCATTCGGCCACCTTACGACGCGGTCAAACCCGCAAATTTCGGCCGCTCACGAACCCGCCACTGAACACCGATCCGGCGTCCGGGCTGATCTTTCGGACGCGGGAGGACCTGATGCGGCTCTCGGTGCCAGAGTTGAAGTCGCTGCCGCGACAAGGTTCTATTTCTGGATACTCACGACTCCGCAAGGCGGACCTAGTCGATTTGCTGGCCACCGAACCCCGGT
>CAXMSM010000081.1:0-13805 GCA_964195655.1 uncultured Gammaproteobacteria bacterium
CCGAGAGGAGCGCAATCAGAGTCGCCCCGACGGCTCGCTCCCCATCGGACGCCACGAAGTCAGCGGCAGGTCGGGACTCGACGTCCTCGGCCGTCGCAGCTCCGCACAGGGCAATAGCCTCAGGATTCGCATAGGCGATCATCCCGTCAGCATTGACGAGGACCACTGCCGCTTGGGACTGCTCAACAAATGCGCGCCATCGCTCTTCGGCCTGCGCGTGTGCTGCCCGGGCAGCGGCCAGTTCAGTGACGTCGGTCGAGACGCCCCCAATCCCGATCACCTCGTCTCTGTCGTCAATGAGCGGGAATTTCGCCGTTCGGTAGGTGGGGGCAGTTCCGTCGGAATGGGGCACCTCTTCGAAGATGATCTGCCATTCCCTGGTAGCCATGATGTGCCTGTCGAGGCGACGGTATTCGTCGGCGACCTTAGTGTCGAAGAGGTCGTAGTCAGTCAGGCCGATCAGTCCACCTTCGGCCACCGCGGCGGATCGCTCGAGCGCCCGGTTGGCCATCACAAAGCGACCTTCGACGTCTTTGGCGAAGATGAGGACGTCGGTGTATTTGAGCACGCCATCGAGCATCCGCTGCTGCTGACGCAGCGCCGCGTCCATCGCCAGCCGCGCTTTGACCTCGGCCGCGAACTGTCGCGCCTGGCTGCGCAGCTCCAGCTGGCTGACTACCTGGGTTGCCAGCACCTGCAGGTGCTTTCGCTGCAGGACCGACAGCGTCCGCGGCTCGACATCCATGACACAGAGGGCACCTAGCACGTGGCCTTCTGTGGCGACGAGTGGTGCGGCGACGAAGGAACGTACATGGGGATCGCCGATGACCATTGGGTGGGTGGAGAAACGCCCGTCAAGCCGGGTGTCTGGGACTTCCAGCACCGAATGGGCGTCGAATTCGCGGGCACTGAACGAGGACTCCCCGGGGGTCCCGGAAGTCCCGGCGAGATCGAATCCGTACTGGGACTTGAACCACTGTCGTCCGGCGTCAACAAAGCTCACAACCGCCATCGGAGTGGCACACACGTGCGCGGCAAGCGCCGTCAGATCGTCAAAAGCCTCTTCTGCGGGCGTGTCGAGAATTGCGAACGAGTCCAGCGCGACGACGCGATCAAGTTCAGCGTCGCTCCTGCCGGTGGACTGCTCAGCGCACCAAGTCACGGGTCAGCCACCCCCTCGTATAACGCCCCCGCAGTGTCTTCAGCATTTGCATTCGTTCCCTGGCGAAAGTTTTCCCTCAGGTAAGTTAAGTTAGGCCGTCTCAGCAGTTGGCCGACATCGGTTCTCAACCGGACTGGACCTCAAGCACAAGGATAGATGAAATACTTCCCCCGGGCTCGGGTCGCAATTTGCTGAGGCCAAGTCAGTTACCCACTGCGCCCGGAGCGGGCAACCAAGTCGGTTCGTAGCTACAAAGTGACAAAATCTGCCTCCAGCCTGTACATCGGGATGGACTGCACCGAAAAACCGTTTGCGGAACCCGTCGTTCGCGAAGTCGCGTCCGCTGTGAGGCAGCTAACATTTCCCGCGGCAAACCCGAGCGTGCCACAACTCAGATTGCGTTGGAATCCTCTGCGAACGCGTTTGCGGCACGCTGCGCCAACTCGATCGCCGTGCGCGCCCACGCCGGTGTCGCAGTCGCAAGCCCGCAGGCCGGCGTGACGCCGATGCGGTCGCGCAGCACCGCACGCCCGAAACCGAGCCGGTCGGTCACGCCGGCCACCGTCGTCGCGATCTGTGCTGCCGACGGTCGGGCCCCCGACGCCGAAGCGGGCACCGTCGGCACCGCACCCAGCAGGACCGTTCGCCCCGATTCGATGAACTCGCCGATTCCGTCCATATCTGCGGCGGTCAGAGTGTGAGTATCGACCGATACGGCGGCGATCAAGCTGCGCTGCAGCAGCTTCCACGGCAAGTCCGCTGAGCAGCTGTGCACCGCGACGTCACCGCCAACCACGGCAACGCACTCGTCCAATAGTTCGGTGACTACCGCCTGGTCCACCGGATGCACCGGTGACAGGCTCGTCACGCCGGTCAGCCGGCCTGCCAGCGCGGCCGGCAGCGACGGCTCATCCAACTGCACAATCACCGCGGCCCCCAGCCGACGCATCAGTTGCGCACGCAGCGCTGCCACACCTTCGGCCAATGACCTGGTCAGATCCCGCACTGCGCCGGCGTCAGTGATCGCACGGTGCCCGCCAGGCAACTCCAGGTGTGCGGCCAGCGTCACCGGCCCGGGGGCCTGCACCTTGACCGTGCGCTCGCTGCCACGCAGTCCGACAGCTTCCCAGGCTTCCTCCAACGCGTCGATATCCTCGTCGAGCAGGCTGGCTGCCCGCCGCGTCACCGAGCTGCGGCCGTGGGCAATGCGGTATCCCCGAGGAACGGTGTCGATCGCGATGTCCACCAGAAGCGCGCCGGCGCGGCCGATCAGGTCGGCCCCCACACCGCGGCCCGGCAGCTCGACGAGGTGGGGCAACTGGTGCAGTTCGCCGACAACCACTTCGGCGGCCTCTCGGGCGGACGAGCCAGGCCACGATCCGACTCCGGTCGCGGCGGCGAAAACACTCACTCGGTCGACCCTATTGGACGCCCGACCCTTGTCTAGTGGGCGGCACGAATCGTCGCGCTGCCCAGCACCTCGTCGCCGTCGGGGTCGGCACGGTAGAACACCATGGTCTGGCCCGCGGCCACACCACGCAACGGAGTACGCAGATCCACCACCAATGTTTCGCCGCGCAACTCGGCGACCGCATCGGCGACCCCACCGTGGGCTCGCACCTGTACGACGCATTCCAACGGTCCGCCCGGTGCGATCCCCGAGGTGAACACCGGGGCGTCGCCTTCCATGGTGGTGACCTCTAGGTCAGCTAGATCACCGACGTGCACGGTGCCTGAATCGGCGTCTATGCCCGTCACATACCGGGGAGTGCCGTCCGGGCCGGGGCCGGCGATGCCGAGGCCCTTTCGCTGACCGATGGTGAAGCCGTGCACCCCGTCGTGTTCGGCCAGCACGGTCCCGGCAGCGTCGACTACGGCGCCACGCCGCACACCGATTCGTGCGCCCAGGAATGCCCTGGTATCCCCCGACGGGATGAAACAGATGTCGTGGCTGTCAGGCTTCTCCGCCACCGACAACCCGCGGCGGGCGGCTTCCTCACGGATCTGCGATTTGGGGGTGTCGCCGATCGGGAACGCCGCGTGCCGCAGCTGCTCGGCAGTCAGCACCGCCAGCACATAGGACTGGTCCTTGTCACTGTCGACGGCCCTACGCAGTCGACCAGCCGACAACCGGGCGTAATGACCGGTCGCCAATGCCTCGAAGCCCAGCGCCAGCGCCCGTGACGCCAGTGCGGAGAACTTGATCCGTTCGTTGCAGCGCACACAGGGGTTGGGTGTCTCCCCCCGGGCGTATGAGTCCACGAAGTCGTCGATCACGTCCTCTTGGAAACGGTCGGCAAAATCCCAGACATAAAACGGGATGTTGAGTACGTCGGCGACCCGGCGCGCATCACCGGCGTCCTCCTTCGAGCAGCATCCGCGCGAACCGGTACGCAGCGTCTCCGGCGTGGAAGAGAGCGCCAAATGCACACCCACAACGTCGTGCCCGGCGTCGACCATCCTCGCGGCAGCCACAGCCGAATCCACGCCACCGCTCATTGCGACCAGCACCCGCATGTCAGCAGTACCTTCTGCTCATCGCCGTCCTCTGAATCTTGCGCAGGCGCTCATTGCCGCCCCGAACTGGCCAATGCAGCGTGGCGGGCCCGCTCAACCACCGCCGGCAGCACCTCAAGAACCGCATCGACATCGGAGTCGGCGCTGGTGTGACCCAGCGACAGCCGCAACGAGCCGCGTGCGCCGGCCGGGTCGACTCCCATCGCGGTCAGCACGTGCGACGGCTGCGCTACCCCGGCCGTACAGGCCGAACCCGTGGAACACTCGATCCCCTTGGCGTCCAACAACATCAGCAGCGAGTCACCTTCACAGCCGCGGAAGGTGAAATGCGCATTCCCGGGAAGTCGGTCGCTGCCGCTCGGTGCACCGTTGAGGTATACGTCGTTGATCGCGGCCAGCACGCCGTCGACCAGTCGGTCGCGGAGCACCCGCACCCGCGCGCTCGTCGACTTCATAGCTTCGACCGCAGCCTCGGCCGCAGCGGCCATAGCCACGACGCCGGCCACATCCTGCGTACCGGAACGCACGTCACGCTCCTGGCCGCCACCATGTAGCTGTGGAACGCATGCAATGTCGCGACGCAGCAGCAGCGCGCCTTCCCCTGTGGGACCACCGAACTTGTGGGCGGCCACGCTCATCGCTGACAGGGCGCTGGCGGAAAAGTCCACCGGGATCTGGCCGATGGCCTGGATCGCGTCGCTGTGCATGGGGATATCGAACTCAGTTGCAATGGAGGCCAATTCGGCGATCGGCATGATGGTGCCGACTTCGTTGTTGGCCCACATCACCGAAATCAGGGCGACATCAGTGGGATCGCCGATGGCAGCGCGCAGCGCGGCAGCACTCACCGCACCGACCTCGTTGACCGGCAGCCATGTCACCTCCGCGCCTTCGTGCTCGACAAGCCACTGCACGGCGTCGAGAACGGCATGATGCTCGACCGGGGTTGTGACGATCCGACGGCGCCGCGGATCAGCGTCGCGGCGCGCCCAGAAGATGCCCTTGACGGCGAGGTTGTCGCTTTCGGTGCCGCCCGCGGTGAAGATCACCTCTGACGGGCGCGCACCCAGCAGGTTGGCCAGCGTCTCACGCGATTCCTCCAACCGCCGACGAGCTACCCGGCCGGAGCCATGTAGCGAGGAAGCGTTGCCGACCGTCGCCAGCACAGCCGTCATCGCCTCGATCGCGTCGGAACGCATCGGAGTGGTGGCGGCGTGGTCGAGATAGACCGGCGCAGGCGCAGACATAACCGTTCCACAATAGCCGTCAGGCGAGCCGCCCCGCGCTCCCCGACCCCCCGGCGCTTACGCGACCAACTAGCCCTTGCGGGCCTTGACCGCCTCGGTCAGCTGCGGGGTCACCTTGAACAGGTCACCCACGATGCCGAGGTCGGTGATCTCGAAGATGGGCGCCTCTTCGTCCTTGTTGACGGCGATGATCGTCTTGGAGGTCTGCATGCCGGCGCGGTGTTGGATCGCTCCAGAGATGCCCAACGCGATATATAGCTGCGGGGACACGGTCTTGCCGGTCTGACCGACCTGGAACTGGCCTGGGTAGTACCCCGAATCCACCGCGGCACGCGATGCACCGACAGCGGCACCCAGGGAGTCCGCCAACTCTTCTACGACGCTGAAGTTCTCCGCACTGCCGACGCCGCGGCCACCGGACACCACGACGGTCGCCTCGGCCAGCTCGGGACGATCACCGGCGACAACCGGCTCGCGTTTGGTGATCTTCGTCGCGTTCTCCGCCGCGGCGGGCACCTCGACGTTGACAACTTCTCCGGCACCGGCGGCCGACTCGGCCTCGATTGCGCCGGGGCGCACGGTGATCACCGGGGCGTCACCGACAGTCTCGGCCTCCACGGTGTAGGCGCCACCGAAGATGGAATGCACGCCCACCGGGCCTGCTTTGACGTCAACGACGTCGACCAGAAGGCCGGAGCCGATTCGGGCGGCCAGCCGGCCCGCGATCTCCTTGCCGTCGGCGCTGGCGGCGAGCAGCACGCCAGCGGGAGTGGCCGACTCCGTCAGCTGGGCCAACACATCGACGTACGGGGTAATCAGGTAGTTCTCCGCGTCGTCGGACTCGGCGACGTAGACCTTGGCGGCGCCGGCGGCCTTCAGCCCGTCGACAAGCGGCTCGGCCGTGCCCGGCTTGCCCACCACCACAGCGGCGGGCTCGCCCAGCGCACGGGCGGCGGTAATCAATTCAGCGGTGACTTTCTTCAGCGCACCTTCGGCGTGCTCCACGAGCACGAGTACTTCAGCCATGGGTTTTTGCCTCTATGTCTGTCGGTAGTTCATGTCTGTCGGTAATCCGCGGGAGATTTTCGAAAAATCTGCTAGATGATCTTCTGGGCGATCAGGTACTCGGCAATCTTGGTGCCGCCTTCACCCTCGTCGGTGACCTTCTCGCCCGCGGACTTGGCCGGCTTGGGCGTCGACGTGAGCACCTTGGAGCCGGCGTTGTCGACGCCGACCTCGTCGGCCTCGACACCGATCTCGGCCAGCGTCAGCGTGGTCACTTCCTTCTTCTTGGCAGCCATGATGCCTTTGAAGGACGGGAAGCGGGGCTCGTTGATCTTCTCGTTGACACTGATCACCGCGGGCAGTGGCGCCTCGATGGTGAACACCCCGTCGTCGGTCTCCCGCTCGCCAACGACCTTGCCACCCTCGACGGTGACCTTGCGCAGGTGCGTCAACTGGGGCAGGCCCAAGTATTCGGCCACGATCGCCGGCACTGCGCCGGCAACGCCATCGGTGGCCTCATTACCGGCGATGACCAGTTCGGTGCCCTCGACCGTGCCCAGCGCGCGGGCCAAAGCCCAACCGGTCTGGACGACGTCGGACCCGTGCAGGCCGTCGTCGAGCAGGTGGACGGCCTTGTCAGCACCCATCGACAGAGCCTTGCGGATCGCCTCGGTGGCACGCGCGGGGCCGGCGGTCAGGACCGTGACCGTGCTGTCACCACCTTCGCGCTCCTTGATCAGCAGCGCCTCCTCGACAGCGCGCTCGTTGATCTCGTCGAGTACGGCGTCGGCGGCCTCCCGGTCGAGGGTCCAATCACCCTCGGACAGCTTGCGCTCCGACCATGTGTCTGGGACCTGTTTGATCAGGACCACAATGTTCGTCATGACTCTGGTTCGTCCTCCTGGAAGGGGCCGGTGACCGGCCTGCAGTAACACGTGCCGCGTAATCGCCACCATGTTACTCATGAGTAACTTGTGATGTTCGCAGAATCACCATAGCTGGTCGAA
Organism: uncultured Gammaproteobacteria bacterium; assembly: GCA_964195655.1. Classification (GTDB taxonomy): domain Bacteria; phylum Actinomycetota; class Actinomycetes; order Mycobacteriales; family Mycobacteriaceae; genus Mycobacterium. Next base: position 6,939 of record CAXMSM010000081.1, read on the forward strand.
GTTCGTCATCCGCCAACCCCGCGAGCAGGCCGGGTTCGGCGAACAGTTCGCCTCTGGACGGTTACGGGTTAGCCTCCCTTGCAATGAGCGCATCTGTTACCGGAGCGGGCACACCTGACAAGCCGACGACTACCGCCCCCATGGCGCTGACCGGCGAGCGAACCGTGCCCGGCCTGGCCGAGGAGAACTACTGGTTTCGCCGCCATGAGGTGGTCTATCGGCGTCTGGCCGACCGCTGCATTGACCGCGATGTCCTCGAGGCGGGTTCCGGCGAGGGCTACGGGGCCGACCTGATCGCCGATGTCGCCCGCCAGGTAATTGGCCTCGACTACGACGAATCAGCGGTGGCCCACGTCCGCGCACGGTACCCCCGCATCGACATGCGCCAGGGCAACCTGGCTCAGCTCCCGCTGTCCGACAGTGCTGTTGATGTAGTGGTCAATTTTCAGGTGATCGAACATCTCTGGGACCAGGGGCAGTTCATCGCGGAGTGTCTTCGGGTGCTGCGGCCCGGCGGAGCCCTGTTGATATCGACCCCGAATCGCGTCACTTTTTCCCCAGGTCGCGACACGCCTGTCAACCCATTCCACACCCGCGAACTGAACGCCGTCGAACTCACCGAGCTGCTGGAGTCGGCCGGCTTTGACATCGAAAGCATGTATGGCGTGTTTCATGGCAAACGCCTCGCCGAGCTGGACGTTCGCCACGGTGGGTCGATCATCGACGCGCAGATAGCGCGCGCGCTGGCCAACGAACCGTGGCCCGCCGACCTGCTGGCCGATGTCGCGTCAGTGAGCATCGACGACTTCGACCTGATTGGCACCGGGAACATTGACGACAGCCTGGATCTCCTCGCGATCGCGGTGCGCCCGTGAGGCAGGTGCCGGGGCTCTTCACGCTGGTCCTGCACACCCATCTGCCCTGGCTAGCTCATCACGGACGCTGGCCGGTCGGCGAAGAATGGCTCTACCAGTCCTGGTCGGCGGCCTATCTGCCGTTGGTGCGGGTGCTACGCACCCTTGCGGCCGAGAACCGCAGGCACTTGGTCACCCTCGGCGTCACACCGGTGGTGGCCGCACAGCTTGACGATCCATACTGCTTACAGGGTATGCAGCACTGGCTAGCCAACTGGCAGCTGCGCGCACTCGAGGCCGCAAACATTCGGACATCTTCGGGCAATCAGCCGACATCAACACCAGAAGCGTTGCGAAAGTTGGGGTCTCACGAATATGCCGAAGCCGATCGCGAGCTGACAGAATTCGACACGCTGTGGCGTCACGGTGCCAGCCCGGTGTTGCGCGAGTTGCTCGACGGCGAAGTCATCGAACTGCTCGGCGGCCCGTTGGCGCACCCGTTCCAGCCGCTGCTGAACCCCCGGCTACGTGAGTTCGCGCTGCGCGAGGGACTAGCGGACGCCAAGCAGCGGTTCTCTCACACACCGACGGGCATTTGGGCTCCGGAGTGCGCATATGCGCCCGGAATGGAGGTCGACTACGCGGCCGCCGGCGTCGGTCACTTCATGGTCGACGGACCGTCGCTGCACGGAGACACCGCCCTGGGTCGGCCGGTCGCCGGTTCCGATGTCGTGGCGTTCGGTCGCGACCTACAGGTCAGTTACCGCGTCTGGTCCCCCAGGTCTGGCTATCCCGGCCACGCCGCCTATCGGGATTTCCACACCTACGACCACGCCACCGGACTCAAGCCCGCCCGGGTGACCGGACGCAACGTGCCCTCAGACGCCAAGGCCCCCTACGACCCTGAACGCGCCGACGCTGCGGTAGACACCCATGTGGCCGACTTCGTCGAAACTGTGCGGCAGCGCCTGACGAGTGAGAGTGCCCGCAAAGGCCGGCCGGCGCACGTCATCGCCGCATTCGACACCGAACTGTTCGGCCACTGGTGGTACGAAGGCCCCGTCTGGCTCGAGCGGGTGCTGCGCGCGCTGCCAGCCGCCGGGGTGCGCGTTGGCACACTGTCGGACGCGGTTGCCGACGGTTACGTCGGCACACCCGTCGAACTGCCGCCGAGCTCGTGGGGGTCGGGCAAGGACTGGCAGGTGTGGGCCGGAGAAAAGGTGGAAGACCTGGTCCAACTCAACAGCGAGGTCGTCGACGCGGCGCTGACGACCGTCGACAAAGCGCTCGCCCAACCGGGGTCCTCGAGGTCGCTAGGTTCCCCGACACCAAGGGATTTCGTCGCTGATCAGATCCTGCGCGAGACGCTACTCACCGTGTCGAGTGACTGGCCGTTCATGGTTAGTAAAGATTCCGCCGCCGACTACGCGCGATACCGCGCCCACCTGCATGCGCATGCCACCCGCGAGATTGCCGGAGCGCTGGCATCGGGCCGACGTCAACACGCGCAACGCCTCGCCGAAGGCTGGAACCGCGCTGACGGTTTGTTCGGAGCGCTCGACGCACGGAGACTGCCGAGCGCTTGAAGATCAAAATCCTGCTGCTGTCCTGGGAGTACCCGCCTGTGGTGATCGGCGGGCTCGGCCGCCACGTGCACCACCTGGCCACCGAACTCGCCATGGCGGGCCACGACGTCGTAGTGCTCAGCCGCAGACCAACGGCTACCGACCCGCACAGCCACCCGGGCACCGACGAGTTCGTCGAGGGCGTGCGCGTGATTTCCGCCGCCGAGGACCCGCACGAGTTCACCTTCGGAGCGGACATGATGGCTTGGACGCTGGCTATGGGTCATGCGATGGTTCGCGCCGGCCTCGGACTGGCCGACTGGCGCCCCGACGTGGTGCACGCACACGACTGGCTGGTCGCTCATCCGGCTGTCGCGTTGGCCCAGTCCTTTGACGTGCCACTGGTTTCCACCATTCACGCCACCGAAGCCGGGCGGCATTCGGGCTGGGTGTCGGGTGCAGTGAGCCGACAGGTACATGCATTGGAGTCCTGGCTGGTGCGCGAGTCGGACTGGCTGATCACATGTTCGGCGTCGATGCGCGATGAAATCAGCACACTGTTCGGCCCAGAACTTGCCGATATCTCGGTGATCTGCAACGGGATTGACACCGAGGGTTGGCCTTTCACAGCGCGTAAGCGACATTCCGGACCTGCCGAGCTGCTGTACTTCGGCCGCCTGGAGTACGAGAAGGGCGTGCATGACGCGATCGCCGCGCTGCCCCGGATCCGCCGCACACATCCCGGCACCACACTGACGATTGCCGGCGAGGGCACCCAGCTCGAATTTCTGAAAGAAGAAGCCCGCAAGCACAGAGTCTTCAAAGCAACGACTTTTGTTGGCCTCGTTGATCGTTCGGAACTACTGGCATTGCTGCATCGCACCGATGCCGCGGTGCTGCCGTCACACTACGAGCCGTTCGGCATCGTCGCGCTCGAAGCCGCCGCGGCTGGGGCACCCTTGGTTACTTCCACCGCGGGCGGCCTCGGCGAAGCCGTGATCGACGGTGAGACGGGGCTGTCCTACCCGCCCAAGGACGTGGCCGCACTGGCCGCTGCGGTCTGCATGGTGCTCGCCTCACCTGCCGCCGCCCAGCAGCGGGCCGACGCGGCGCGCGCACGGCTCACATCGGACTTCGCCTGGCAGACGGTGGCCGCCGAGACCTCACAGGTGTATTTGGCCGCCACGCGCGCCGAACGCCGGGCGCATTCGCGCCGCCCCATTGTCGAACGCCCACTTCCGGACCGTTGAGCGTCTGGACCACCGAACCTCAGTGGGCCTTCTTCTCCCGCCACACCCGCTCGAACGGGAGGCGCCAGGCGTTGGGCGCAATCATTTGATGGATAGCATTCGGCCCCCAGGTCCCCTTCTGATACAACTTCGCCGGCGGTGGCTCCTCAAGTAGCTGGGCTGAGCGTTCCCACAGGGACTCAATCCCCTCGGCGGTGGTGAACAACGTGTGATCACCACACATCGCGTCGAGGATCAGTCGCTCATAGGCCTCCAGGACGTCATCGTGGTACTCAGTCTCGTGGGTGGAGAACTGCATCGACAGCTTCTCCAGCTTCATACCGGGCCCCGGCCGCTTGCCATAGAACGATAGGGATACCTTCGACGAGTCGGCGAGGTCGAAGGTCAGATGATCCGGCCCCTGGGAACCCACTCCGGAACCGGGCGGGAACATCGTCCGGGGCGCCTCCTTGAATGCGATCGAGATGATCCGCTGCCCTTCGGCCATCCGCTTGCCGGTACGCAAATAGACCGGCACCCCGGCCCAGCGCCAATTGTCGATTCCCACCTTCAGCGCGATGAACGTCTCAGTATCGGAATCCCTTGCCACGCCAGGTTCTTCGCGGTATCCGGTGTACTGACCACGGACAACGTCGTCGGCGTCGATCGGCAGCATCGAGCGGAAGACCTTGTTCTTCTCCTCGCTGATGGCCCGCGGCTCCAGCGCGGTCGGCGGCTCCATGACTACGAACGCCATCACCTGGAAAAGGTGAGTGACCACCATGTCTTTATAGGCGCCAGTGCTCTCGTAGAAATTCGCGCGCTCATCCAGACCGAGCATCTCGGGAATGTCGATCTGGATGTGATCGATGAAGTTCCGGTTCCAGATCGGCTCGAACAGGCCGTTGGCGAATCGGAACGCCAGGATATTCTGTGCGGCTTCTTTGCCCAGGAAGTGGTCGATTCGGAAGATCTGGGCTTCGTCGAATGTCTCGTGCACGAAATCGTTGAGTTCCACCGCGCTGGCCAGGTCGGTACCGAACGGCTTCTCCATCACCACTCGTGATCGGGCGACCAGGTCCGCTTCCTTGAGCATGGTGATGACCGCGCGGGCGGCCTTAGGCGGCACCGACAGGTAGTGCAGTCTGCGGGCATCCGGGCCGAGCTCGGCCTCGGCTTGGGCCACCGCCGACGCGAGCGCCTGAGGGCCGGCGCCCTGCGGAACGTAGGAGAACCGCTCGGCGAAGCTTGCCCACTCCTCGTCGGTCAACTTGCGGCTACCGAACGAATCGATGGCTTCTTTGGCCAATGCGCGGAATTCCTCATCGGAGAGTTCCTCGAGCGAGGTGCCCACGACCCGGATCTTGGGAGCCAGCGCCGAGTGCAGGAGATAGGACATCCCCGGCAGCAATTTTCGTTTCGCCAGGTCACCGGTGGCCCCGAACAAGACGATGACATGGGGCGCCAGCGTTGTATCGTCCTCCCGGTGGGAACGGGCGCCCGGCGCGGGGTAAGCGATGGTCTGAGGTATCCCGGTGGTCACCGGGAAATGCTGTCACCTACGCGGTGCATTTGCAGCGTGTATGGGCGCATAGTCAGCGAGCCGCCTTCTTGCGTTCGATATCGGCCAGCGCCGCGGCCAACTCCGCCCGCTGGGCCGCCGATGTTTCCCATGACAACTTCCGGTTCTTGACCACCTTGGCGGGCGCGCCGACGGCGATGGAGAAGTCCGCTATCTCGCCTTTGACCACCGCGTGTGACCCCAGCACACAACCACGCCCGACGCTCGTCCCCCGCAAAACCGTCACTTTGGTTGCGATCCAGGTGTCGGGCCCGATCCGCACCGGACTCTTGAGGATGCCCTGATCTTTGATCGGCAGTTCGATGCTGTCCATCCGGTGGTCGAAATCGCACACATAGCACCAGTCGGCCATCAGCACCGAGTCGCCAATCTCGATGTCGAGGTAGGTGTTGATGACGTTGTCCCGGCCCAGCACCACCTTGTCGCCGATGCGCAGCGAACCTTCATGGCAGCGGATGGTGTTCTTGTCGCCGATGTGCACCCAGCGACCGATCTCCATCTGCGACAACTCCGGGGTTGCCTGCATCTCCACGCCCTTGCCGATGAAGACCATGCCTCGGGTGATGATGTGCGGATTGGCCAGCTTGAACTTCAGCAGCCGCCAGTAACGGACCAGATACCACGGCGTATAGGCCCGATTGGCCAGCACCCACTTCAGCGATGCCACGGTGAGGAAGTTGGCTTGACGTGGATCCCGCAGGCGCGAACCCCGCCAACGTTTGTGCAGCGGTGCGCCCCACATCGTCGTCATGGCCGGAAAGCCTACGCGAGCACAAGAGCGACATTCCCGGGTCGCTTCGCTCCTGCCCTCCGGCGCCGGCAAGCAGTTACCCTCACGTGGGCTCGAACAACATCCAGACGCAGTAGACCGCTGCGAAATTTAGAGGGGATCCCGTGTTCCGGCGAATCATCGCGTTGGCCGCAATGGCGCTGATCACGGGTGTCCTCGCTGCCTGCGGCAACACCGATTCCTGGGTCGAAGCCCGCGCGGCGACAAGTTGGGCCGCTCAGTACGCCGACGCCGAGAACAGCAGCTACTCGCCTGTCAGCGGAGCCGACACGCTTCGCCTGGAATGGGCGCGTTCAGTCAAGGGTGACCTCGCAGCCCAGGTGGCGCTCAGCTCCGACAACGAGATGGCGGTCAACGGCCAGACTGTCGGGGGCTGCTCACTGATGGTCTGGGAGACCGACAATCAGGCGCGGCAGCGCTGGTGCACCAGGGTGGTCCAGGGGGGCGGCATTGCCAGCCCGCTGTTCGATGACTTCGGCAACCTCTACGTTGGTCAGCCCGGAACGGTGTTGTCGTTTCCGCCGACCCAGTGGATCCAGTGGCGTCGGCCGGTGATCGGGATGCCGATGACAACTCGCATGCTGTCGCCGGGCACTCTGCTGGTGGTCACGCACCTGGGCCAGGTACTCGTGTTCGACGCCCACCGTGGCACCGTGACCGGCACCTCGCTGGATCTTGTTGGCGGGCTCGATCCCACCGACTCCGAACGCGGACTCGGCGACTGCAGCTTGGCCCGCCCGGAATGCCCTGTAGCGGCGGCCCCGGCCTTCTCCGAGGAGACCAACGTCGTCGTCCTGACGCTGTGGGAGCCAGACGCCGACACTCCCGTGCTCGTCGGTCTGCGGTA
>CAXMSM010000082.1:0-2683 GCA_964195655.1 uncultured Gammaproteobacteria bacterium
ACCCCCGGAACCTGAACCGACCGACGACAACGCGAACTGACTCGCCTACGGCCCGCCGTTGGGCCCTTCCTCCGTCTCGATGGCGTGGGGTGCCCCATCGCCGGCTACCTGATCGGCCAGCTCCAATCCCGCACCCGCGTAGACATTGAAGGCGATGCCCACACCGTGGTCCTTGGCCCACTGCACCTCATCGTCGTATCGGGCAACCGCGGCGACCTTGCCGCTAAATCCCGACTCACGCAGGCATTCGAGCGCGGTGACGTTGGCCCCGTGACGCGGCATGGCCAGGATTGCGATGCGAACCGAACCCGAGCGGCGCAGCTGATTCCAGAAGTACAGGTCGGTGGCGTCACCTTCGATGACCCGAAGCCCCTCCGCCGCGAGTCGCCCGATTCGTGGACCGTCGTAGTCGACACCCACTACCCGGAATCCATAGTGATCGGTCAGTCGCTGGTAGGCCGCAAATCCCACTCGCCCCATCCCGATCACCACCACCTCGGCATCACCGGCGTCGCCGGGACGTTCCTCGGGGTTCAGGGCGCCTTCGTCTTGGGCGGGAAGCCGCGCAGCAATCTTCTCCACCATGAAATGCCCGCGGCCATTGACCAGCGCCGACACCACAAAGCTCAGGGCCACTGCGATCGACATCTCGACCAGCCAGGTCTGGGCCAACAGCCCCGCTGAGACACCCACCGACACGACGATCAAGCCGAACTCCGAGTAGTTCATTAGGCCCAGCCCGGCCAGAAGCGCGGTGCGATATCGCAGCTTCAGGCGCGACAGCAGCACCACATACCAGGTCGCCTTCAACGGCAGCAGCAGCACCATCAACAGTGCGACGCCGATGCTGGGCAGATCCGGCAACCCGGTCAGCCCGATCGACACGAAGAACCCCACCAGCAGCAGCTCCTTGATATGGAACAGCGACCGTGCGAGTTCGGAGGATGCCGGGTGAGATGCCAGCAGCACGCCAATTATCAGAGCGCCGAGGTCACCCTCGAGCCCGAGCGCGGAGAACAGCACGTACCCAGGCACGAGTGCCATGACGATGCCGAACAAAGACTGCATCTCGCCGTGGCCCAGCCGGCTCCAGATTCTGCGTAGGATCCGCGTCAGCGGCCATAGACCCACCAGTGCCAGCGCCCACGGGCTTGGCCGGTGACCGCCGGCGGCAGTCAGGAATACCACCGCGACGATGTCCTGCATCACCAGGATGCCGATGGCGACGCGGCCGTAGAGCGCGTGCGATTCGCCCCGCTCCTCAAGCACTTTGACCACGAACACCGTGCTGGAGAACGACAGCGCGAAGGCGAGGAGCGCGATCGTTTGCATGCCCTGCCCCACCAGCATTGCCACTCCGGCCACGGCGGCCAACCACATGACGACAGTTCCGAAGACGACGCTGATCACCATATGCGCGGATGTGGTCAACCAAACCTCGCGGCGCAGCAATATGCGGACGTCAAGTTTGAGACCAATTGCAAAGAGCAACAGTGTGACGCCCAGGTCCGCCATGGTTTCCAGTTGCGGCAGTTCCTCAATGCCGAGGGCGTTGATGACGAATCCCGCGACCAGAAACCCAACCAAGGGAGGCAGGCGCACCGCCATCGCGAGGCCGCCTAGACCGAAGGCAATGACAAGATAGGTAGCGGCAACTGTCATAGGCGGCCCCCTCGATCCAACACATAGGCGGTCGCCGATATGGCCGACGAACCGGTTTGCTTGCTGAGTGGTACAAGTATCCCGGTTAGCACGGGATTTCTCTGCTGACGGCAAACAATCGAGTCCGAGGTTCTGCACCTTCTGCCTGAGCGATACTCACGGGGGGCCTGATCGGCCGCTGGAATTGCCCTGGCTTACAAGCTGATCGGCATTGCAGATGTCCTTACGACGCTGACGTGCGAACAAGCCGATGCGCTGCCGCGGGCCGCGATGACCTGCGGCCTGGATAGATTCATGTCAGGCAGTGGCGAGCTACACCATCGGATCCGACGGCATCGAGCACGCGTATTCACCTTGACCCTCGGAGGACACCCTCAGAGCCTGACCTTGGGTCGAACGAGGGTATTGCCGACCAGCAGGCCGGCGGCGATGGTCGCCGCGACCACGAACATCTGGAGGAACTGTGACTGGCCGACGGCTGCATCACCCTGGGCGATGGCGGCGAGGCCGCGGAAGCCTATGCTCCCGCTTACGAGCAGGACGATGGCGGGGACCAGGACGATGCTCGTCGGACGCCCCGTTCGGGAGGCCCAGACGTTGGCGAAGGCAACCGCGGCAACGGTGCCCAGAAGGTTGCCCAGGTTCGCGTCTGCCATCCCGCTGCCCAGGAGGATGGCGACGAAGGCGAGCAACGATCCGACCGTCGCGGTAACGAAGTCCCGCCGCGGCGTCTGGAAGATGACGACCAGGCCCATGATGACGAACGGCATGAACAGCCACAACCAGGTCGTCGGAACGGCAGGCGCAGGCGGGGCGCTCGGGACGGGCAGCAACCACGTCGCGAGCCCGACACCGAGTAGCCCGCCGAGGATTTGTTTCGCTAGACAGACAAGGCCGGTCATCAGGTTTGCGAGGCCGGATACGACGTGCCGACCGACGAGCTCGATGATGCCTATGCTCACCGAGTAGCCGGGTACCAGCACGATTACCGCGCAAAGGACGACGATAACGAGGTTTATGG
>CAXMSM010000083.1:0-5984 GCA_964195655.1 uncultured Gammaproteobacteria bacterium
CGGTCACATCGGCCAGCACCGAAAAGGAACGGCCCTGGATTTCCACGCATGCCCCCACCGAAACGGGCGCGCTGTCGGGGTAGTAGAGGTAGCTCGTCCGGTCGCCGGCCAGCGATGGCCGCCACCGTCCGAGCATCTCGAAGACACCCAGATCTGAAAGCGGAAGGCCGTTGTACTTGGCAGCTTCGGCGAACCATAGGGACTGCATCTCGGCGAGCTTGTCGGGGTTCTCGGCGGCCAGGTCGCGGCACTGACTGCGGTCGGAGTCGATGTGGAAGAGTTCCCAGCGGTCCTGGTCGAAATGCGACCAACCCGACGGAGACGCAGGATGGACTGTGTTGGCGAACCAGCCGCGGTGCCAGATGCCCCGGGTACCCAACATGGTGTAGAACTGCGTCTCCTTTCCGGTGGGAGCTTCTGGATTATCAAGGGCCACTTTGAAACTGACGCCGTCGAGTGGCTTCTGCGGAACCCTTCGAACGGTGGCCGGCGGCGTGATCTCCAGCAGGTCGTACACGGTCGGAGTGATATCGCAGACGTTGACGTAGTTGTCGCGGATCTCACCGTGTGCGGCGATTCCCTTGGGCCAGGAGACGATCGCGGCATCGGCGATGCCCCCCTCGTGGGAGGCGTAGCGCTTGTAGAGCTTGTAGGGCGTGTTGAACGCCATCGCCCAGCCGATCGGATAGTGACCGTATGTGGTCGGATCGCCCAGCTCGTCGAAGAACCGCATGCTCTCTTCGACGGTGTCGATGTAGCCGTTGAAGAACTTGCCTTCGTTGACCGATCCGTTGGGCCCGCCCTCGCCGCTGGCGCCATTGTCGGAGATGACGACGATGATCGTGTTGTCGAGTTGGCCGGATTCCTCCAGATAGTCCAGCACGCGCCCGATCTGGGCATCGGTGTAGGACAAGAATCCGGCGAACACCTCGGCCATCCGGGCGAACAGCCGCTTTTCGTCCTCATCCAGCGAATCCCACGGCCGAACGGTGTCCTGGGCGGGCCAGGGTTCTCCATTGGGCCCGGTGACGTCGGAATACGGGTTGACCGATGACAGTTCGGTGCCGGGCGGCACGATACCGAGCTCTATCTGCTTCTCCAGCACGATCTCGCGGTAGCGCTCATACCCCATGTCAAAGGTGCCCGCGTAGCGGTCCGCCCATTCTTTGAACACCTGATGTGGGGCATGCCCGGCACCGGGACACACATAGGAAAACCAGGGCTTGTCCGGAGCGATCGTGGTCGAGTCACGAATGAATTCGATTGTCTTGTCGGCCATATCCTTGGAGAAGTGGTAGCCCTCCTCGGGAGTCGCGGGCGCTTCGACGGGGTGGCCGTCGTGGATCAGCTCGGGGTACCACTGGTCGGTTTCGCCGCCCATGAATCCGTAGAACCGCTCGAATCCGCGTGACAGCGGCCAGTGCTTTCTAGTGGCGGCGAGGTTGGCCTCCTCGATCGGAGTCAGGTGCCACTTGCCCACGCAATAAGTGTTGTAGCCGTTTTCGGCGAGCACCTCGGAGATCAGAGCGGTGTCGTCGGGGATGCGCCCGTTGATGCCCGGGAAACCCTCGGTGAATTCCTCGACCATCGCCATGCCCACTGTGGTGGCGTTGCGGCCGGTCAGCAGCGATGCCCGGGTCGGGGAGCACAGCGCCGTAGTGTGGAATTGCGAAAGCCGCACGCCACGTTCGGCGATCCGGCTCATCGCGGGCATTTCGACAAGCCCGCCGAAGCAATCCCACGTCGCGATGCCGACGTCGTCCCATACGAGGTACAGCACGTTGGGCGCCTCCGGCTGCGCCTTCGGAGCTGCGTAGGCCCCCCAGTCCGGCTCGGAATCGCGGATGTCGAGCTCAATCTTGCCGTTGAATTCCCTTGCCATGGCAGCCTCGCCTTCATCGTGGTGATCGGTCCACGATCGCCCGGAGATTACGCCAAAACCCCCGCCGCCGGGGGGCGTACGGGGGTCTTGGTCACAGCCAACGATCTGGGGCTTACTTCGCCTTTTCGAGGATCTCCACGAGACGCCAGCGCTTCGTCGCGGACAGCGGCCGGGTCTCCATCAGCGAAACACGGTCGCCGACACCGGCATCACTGTTCTCGTCGTGCGCCTTGACCTTGGTAGTGGTCCGGATGATCTTGCCGTAGAGCGGGTGGCTCTTACGATCTTCCAGCTCGACCACGATGGTCTTCTGCATCTTGTCGCTGACCACGTATCCGATCGCGGTCTTGCGGCGACCGCGCACCTCCTCGGTGCGCGGGGTCCGCTTGGGTCCCGGCTGGGTACCCTTTTCCGAGCTAACTTCAGCCATTCCGAATCCTCACCTCCGGGTCCGGCGGCCAGACCCAATTCACGTTCGCGCAGCACGGTGTAAACGCGCGCGATCTCCTGTCGCACGACGCGCAGCCGGCGGTTGTTGGCAAGCTGGCCGGTAGCCATCTGGAAGCGCAGATTGAACAGCTCTTCCTTCGACTCGCGAAGCTTGTCGGTCAGCTCAGTGTCGCCGAACTCCCGAAGTTCGCCGGTCGCGGTTCCAACAGCCATCAGAACTGCTCCTCTCGGGTGACGATGCGTGCCTTGATCGGCAGCTTGTGGATCGCACGGGTCAACGCTTCCCGGGCAATCTTCTCGTCCGGGTAGCTCAGCTCGAAAAGGATTCGGCCGGGCTTGACGTTGGCAACCCACCACTCCGGCGAGCCCTTACCCGAACCCATGCGGGTTTCGGCCGGCTTCTTGGTCAGTGGGCGGTCCGGGAAGATGTTGATCCACACCTTGCCGCCACGCTTGATGTGCCGGTTGATCGCGATACGTGCGGACTCGATCTGCCGGTTGGTGACATAAGCATGACCCAAGGCCTGAATGCCGTAATCACCAAAGCTCACCGAGGTCCCGCCGCTTGCGATACCGCGTTGCCGCGGATGGTGCTGCTTACGGTGCTTGACCTTACGGGGAATCAACATGGCTAACTCTCCGTAGTTTCCGGCTTGCCGGCATCAGGCGCAGCCTGAACCGCGGGTGCCTCAACTGCAGGTGCCTCAACTGCTGGTGCCTCAACTGCTGGTGCGGCATCAGCGGTCGGCGGCGCAGCGTCTTCCGAGGTGGCCGCACGACCGGCGTCGGTGCTCGTCGCGGTAGTTCCCGACGCGCCACTACGACGCGGCCGGGTTCCGGACGGGCGCTCACGACGCGGACGATCTGCTCCGGCGGGCGCGGAGGCGACCTGCTCCCGCTTACCACCGACGATGTCGCCCTTGTAGATCCACACCTTCACACCGATGCGGCCGAAGGTTGTCTTGGCCTCGTAGAGGCCGTAGTCGATGTCGGCACGCAGCGTGTGCAACGGGACCCGACCCTCGCGGTAGAACTCCGAGCGGCTCATCTCGGCGCCACCAAGGCGGCCCGAGCATTGCACGCGGATGCCCTTGACGTTGGGCTGGCGCATCGCCGACTGGATCGCCTTGCGCATCGCGCGACGGAACGCCACCCGGTTGCTCAACTGCTCGGCGACACCCTGGGCTACCAGCTGCGCCACCGACTCGGGGTTCTTCACCTCGAGGATGTTGAGCTGAACCTGCTTCTTGGTCAGCTTCTCCAGGTCGGTGCGGATACGGTCGGCCTCGGTGCCGCGGCGGCCGATCACGATGCCGGGCCGCGCGGTGTGGATGTCCACGCGCACCCGGTCACGGGTCCGCTCGATCTCCACGTCGGCAATGCCGGCGCGCTCCAGACCGGTGGACAGCAGCTTGCGGATGGCCACATCTTCTTTGATGTAGTCCGTTTTTTAATGATACGGCGACCACCGAGACTTCCAGTCGGTGGTGATACCCAGCCGGAAGCCGTGGGGGTTGATCTTCTGGCCCACTACTGCGAGCCTCCCTTCGCTTCGCTAGAAGCCTCAGTCGATGTCGCCGCCGGGGCGGCTCCGGCGGTCGATGTCGCCTTCTTCGGGGTTGCCTTCTTCGCGGCCGCCTTGCTGCCCTGCGCACGCCGCGACCTGGTGCCAGCCGCCGAAGCGGAAGCCCCGGCGCCCTTGCCGCTACCTTTTCGAGGGGGACGGCTCTCGACGATCACGGTGATATGGGTGGTGCGCTTGCGGATTCGGAAGGCGCGCCCCTGTGCACGCGGCCGGATCCGCTTGGCGGTCGGACCCTCGTCTGCGTAGACGGTGGCGACCACCAGCGTCGCCGGATCCAGCCCGTCGTTGTTCTGGGCGTTGGCCGCAGCGCTCGCGATCGCCTTGGCGACCGGCTCACTAGCCGATTGCGGAGCCCATCGCAGAATGTCCAGGGCATTCTCGACGCTCTTGCCACGGACCAGATCGATAACGCGACGGGCCTTGCTGGCCGAGATGCCCACGTGGCGGGCAACCGCAGTCGCGGACGGATAAACGGGGAGTGCAGAAGTCGTAGACATTAGCGCCGCTTCGCTTTCCGGTCGTCCCTGATATGACCCTTGAAGGTGCGGGTGGGGGCGAACTCGCCCAGCTTGTGCCCGACCATCGCCTCGGTGACGAACACCGGGACATGCTTGCGACCGTCATGGACGGCGAAAGTGTGCCCGATGAAGTCGGGGATGATGGTCGACCGACGGGACCAGGTCTTGATGACCTGCTTGGTGTTCTTCTCGTTCTGAACGTCGACCTTCTTGAGCAGATGGTCGTCGACGAACGGGCCCTTCTTCAGGCTGCGTGGCATCGCTGGATACTCCTAGCGCTTGTTCTTGCCGGTGCGCCGGCGTCGGACGATGAGCTTGTCGCTCTGCTTATTGGGCTTGCGGGTACGGCCCTCGGACTTGCCCCACGGGCTGACCGGGTGGCGACCACCGGAGGTCTTACCCTCACCACCGCCGTGGGGGTGGTCGACCGGGTTCATCGCGACACCACGGACACTGGGGCGCCTGCCCTTCCACCGCATGCGGCCGGCTTTGCCCCAGTTGATGTTCCCCTGCTCGGCGTTGCCGACCTCGCCGACTGTGCCGCGGCAGCGGACGTCGACACGGCGGATCTCACCAGACGGCATACGCAGGGACGCGTGGCTGCCTTCCTTGCCGAGCAGCTGGATGCTGACACCTGCCGAGCGCGCCATCTTGGCTCCACCACCGGGCCGCAACTCCACCGCGTGGATGACGGTGCCGGAGGGGATGTTACGCAACGGCAAGTTGTTACCCGGCTTGATGTCGGCGTTGGCGCCGGACTCCACGGTGTCGCCCTGCGAAAGTCCCTGTGGCGCAATGATGTAGCGCTTCGTGCCGTCCAGGAAGTGCAGCAGCGCGATGTTGGCGGTGCGATTCGGGTCGTATTCGATGTGCGCGACCTTGGCGTTGACGCCGTCCTTGTCGTGGCGACGGAAGTCGATCACGCGGTAGGCACGCTTATGGCCACCGCCCTTGTGACGGGTGGTGATCCGGCCGTGTGCGTTGCGACCACCCGTGCCGTGCAGCGGGCGCACCAGCGACTTCTCCGGATGGTCACGCGTGATCTCGGCGAAGTCGGAGACGCTGGAACCGCGACGACCCGGGGTCGTCGGCTTGTGTTTGCGAATTGCCATGGCTTCTAATTCTCTCTAAATCTCTTGCCCCTGGCCGATCAGGCCGGCGCTCCGAACAGGTCGATCGGCTTGCTGCCCGCGGCCAGGGTGACGATCGCGCGCTTGGTGTCCTTGCGTGTGCCGTATCCAGCACGGGTGCGCTTGCGCTTGCCCTGGCGGTTCAGGGTGTTCACCGAGTCGACCTTGACCTTGAAGATCTTCTCGATCGCGATCTTGATCTGGGTCTTGTTCGAATCGGGGCGCACCACAAACGTGTACACGTTGTCCTCGATCAGCCCGTACGACTTCTCCGAGATGACCGGAGCCAGGATGATGTCGCGGGGGTCGGTCACGGTAGCCATCAGGCCGAAACCTCCTGATCCTGGTTGGTATTGGCGGTGTTGGCCTGGATGTAGGCGTCTAGAGCCTCCACGCTGAACACCACGTCGTCTGCCTTC
>CAXMSM010000084.1:0-3113 GCA_964195655.1 uncultured Gammaproteobacteria bacterium
GGCTATCTCGGAAGCGGCATCGGCATTGAGATCGGCACCTACTGCGGCAAGTCGACGGTCCTGCTCGGCGCGGCCGCCAAACAGACTGGTGGCCTCGTCTACACAGTCGACCACCACCACGGGTCAGAGGAACACCAGGCCGGCTGGGAGTACCACGACACAACGATGGTCGACCCGGTCACCGGTCTGTTCGACACCCTGCCTACGCTGCGCCAGACACTGAACGCCGCCCGGCTCGACGACCACGTGGTGGCCATCCTCGGACGGTCGCCCGTGGTGGCTCGAGGCTGGCGAACACCGTTGCGGCTCTTGTTCATCGACGGCGGACATACCGAGGAAGCTGCCAACCAGGACTTCGAGGGCTGGGCCCGTTGGGTTGACGCCGGCGGTGCGCTGGTCATCCACGACGTCTTTCCTGATCCAGCAGAAGGCGGCCAGGCACCCTTCCACATTTACCGCCGCGCCCTGGACACCGGCGATTTCCGCGAAGTCCGGGCGACCGGATCGATGCGCGTGCTTGAGCGAGTGTCCGGGCAGCCCGGCGCGCTCAGCGGGAGCTAGCGGTCGCTCGTCGCGCACTCGCAGTCGTATTCGCCTTCAAGACCTCTCGGCAGGTCCACTCCGCGGAAGATGCCGCTCCCCGACGTGGCCGAAGACAGGGCGTCAGCGGCGAGGATAACCGCTGCACCGGTCCAGGTGGTGCGCTCCACCGGCCAGCGCTTACCGTCGGTGTATACCAGCCCGGTCCAGTAGGAACCGTCGGCCTCGCGTAAGTGATGCATGGCCACGAACTGTTCATGCGCCCGCGTCCGATCACCAATAGCCTCTAGTGCCATGACGAATTCGCATGTTTCAGCACCGGTGACCCACGGCCGGTCATCGACGCAGCGAACGCCCAGCCCCGGCACGACGAAGTCGTCCCAGCGCTCATCGATCCGTGCTCGTGCGCTCGACCCACGTAGCGCTCCGCCAAGCACCGGGTAGTACCACTCCATCGACCACCGGTCCTTGGCGACGAATGCCTCGGGATGCTGTGCGATCGTGTGACCCAGTCGGCCAACCGCGACTTCCCATTCAGGTTGCGGGGCAGCGATATAGTCGGCCAGCGCCAACGCGCACCGAAGGCTGTGGTGAATGCTCGCACAACCGGTCAGCAGTGCCTCCTCGGATATACCGGAAGAACTTCTGGCCCAAGCAATCTCGCCGGTACCGAACTGGAGCTCGAGAACGAAGTCGATCGCCTTGGCCACTACAGGCCACATCACCTCGGCGAATCGCCGGTCATCGGTGACGAGAATGTGGTGCCAGACGCCGGTGGCGATATAGGCGCAGAAATTGCTGTCGCTGTTGGGATCCTCGACGACACCATCACGCAGCTGAATCGGCCATGTGCCGTCTGACCGTTGCGTCCTGCGCGACCATTCGAAGGCTGCGCGGGCCGGTTTCAGCAGACCAGCTGCGGTCAACGCCATAGCGTTCTCGACGTGATCCCAGGGGTCAGTGTGTCCCCCCACCGACCACGGGATGGCACCCGTCGATTCCTGCGTCGCTGCAATCGACTCAGCAGTCTGCCGACACTGGTCGCGGGTGAAACCGCCAGGCACACTAGGGATATCAGGCACTGGGCACGCCAGGCTTCCAGAAGTAGAGCGCGACACTCTTTCCGATCAGTGGATTCAGCGCTGACTCGACGGTCCGGGTGAGCCACGGTTGACTCATCATGTCCCACACCAGAAGTTTGTGATATGCGGACACTGCCGGATTCTCTGATTTCTCAGTTCCGACAAGGCATTTAATCCACCAATACGGCGAGTGCAGAGCATGGGCATGGTGGACGTAGGTCAGCCGCAGACCATGTGCGAGGACCTTGTCGCGCAGAGCGTCGGCCCGATAGATGCGAATGTGCCCACCCTCATTGGCATGGTACTCGTCGGACAGCACCCAGCAGATCCGCTCGGGAAGCCAGCGCGGAACTGTGATCGCCAGCGCACCACCAGGTTTAAGCACGCGCACCAATTCGGATATCGCCCGGTCGTCGGCTGGAACGTGCTCAAGAACCTCCGATGCGACCACGCAGTCGAACGTGCCGTCACCATAAGGTAATTCGAGTGCATCGCCCTTGACTACCCCACCCTTGGCTGATGCGGGCACCTCACCCTGCTTTTTCATCGCCTGCAGGATTTCGTCAACATCGTTCAGATCGGATGCACTCTGATCAAATCCGATCACGTCGGCGCCACGCCGGAACGCTTCGAAGGTGTGGCGACCCGCACCGCAACCGACGTCGATCATCTTGGTCCCGGTACCGACCTCGAGCCGGTCGAAATCCACGGTCAGCATGTTCCAACCCTTTCGCAGGCCCGTTGGTACACGGAAACGGTCTGCGCGGCAACGGATTCCCAACTGAAGACCTTGAGCGCGCGGCGCCGTCCGTTGTCACCCAGCCTGCGCAGTTCCAGCGGCGAGTCTAGCAGTTCGCCAAGCACATTCGTCAGTTCGTCCACATCGGCCGGCTCGACCAACCTGGCGCATTCGCCGTCGGCTCCGACCACCTCGGGCAACGCACCCGCCCGGCTGGCGACGATCGGCGTACCGCTGGCCATCGCCTCCACAGCCGGTAGCGAAAATCCTTCGTAAAGCGATGGGATACAAGCGACTTCGGCGGAGGCTAACAGGTCTGCCAATTCAGAATCGGTCAAACCGCTAGAGCTGTGCACGATGTCGGAGATACCCAGTTCGGCAATGAGTTTCTCGGTTGGCCCGTTCGGCTCCAGCTTCGCGACCAGCTGCAGCTCGAGATCACGTCCGACGCGCAGCCGCGCGACCGCGTGAAGCAGGTGGCTAACCCCCTTGAGCGGAACGTCGGCGCTGGCGATAGCGATGATGCGGTTGCGGACCCGGCCTTGGGCCGGCCGGAATAGCTCAGTGTTCACTCCGAGCGGCACCACCTGGAGCTGGTCAGCGCTGACAGTGAAGTCTTCGGCGATATCGGTGGCCGACGTCGAGGAGACGGTGATCAACTCGGGGAGCTGGCGTGCCACCGTCTTCTGCATTCCGGCAAAACCATACCACCTGCGCACCAACGGTTTACGCCACCACTTGGCCGCTGCGAC
>CAXMSM010000085.1:0-15259 GCA_964195655.1 uncultured Gammaproteobacteria bacterium
CGGGCGCGTCCATGCCTCGGATAGCAGACCTATGTCCCTGATGGCGAAAACGACGGGCAGGTCCCTACGGTCATGACTGTGCAGAACGACACCTCCATGCTGCCCAATGGCCTGAGCGTCGAGGCGGCTCGCGAACAGGCCGCTCGTGCCTACGAACTCGACCGCAAGCACGTGTTTCACTCGTGGTCCGCGCAGGCTGAAATAACACCGATGACGATCGTCGCGTCGCAGGGGTGCCACGTCTGGGACGGCGATGGCAACCGGCTGCTCGATTTCTCGTCGATGCTGGTGAACACCAACATCGGCCACCAGCACCCGAAGGTTGTTGCCGCCATCGCCGATCAGGCCGCAAAGCTGTGCACGGTGGCACCCCAGCACGCCAACGACGCCCGTTCCGAAGCCGCACGGCTGATCGCCGAACGCACGCCTGGCGATCTCAACAAAGTGTTCTTCACCAATGCCGGTGCCGAAGCCGTGGAGCACGCGGTGCGGATGGCTCGCCTGCATACCGGTCGCTACAAAGTGCTCTCCCGCTACCGCTCGTATCACGGCGGCACTGAGACCGCGATCAACCTCACCGGAGATCCTCGGCGCTGGCCCAATGACCACGGCAGCGCCGGCGTCGTCCGCTTCTTCGGCCCGTTCCTCTATCGGTCGCAGTTCCACGCCACCACCGAGGCCGAAGAGTGCGAACGCGCGCTGGCCCACCTGCACGACGTCATCCGGATGGAAGGCCCGTCGACCTTCGCCGCGATCATCCTCGAGCCGATCCCCGGTACCGCCGGGATCATGGTGCCGCCTGCCGGGTACCTCGCGGGAGTGCGCGCGCTGTGCGACGAATACGGCATCATTTTCATCGCCGACGAGGTGATGGCGGGCTTCGGTCGCACCGGAGAGTGGTTCTCCATCGACCATTTCGGCGTCACGCCGGATCTGTTGACCTTCGCCAAGGGTGTGAATTCCGGCTACGTCCCGCTCGGTGGGGTCGCCATCAGCCCAGCGATCGCGGACACCTTCGCCCATCGGCCCTACCCGGGTGGGCTGACGTATTCGGGTCATCCGCTGGCGACCGCCGCCGCCGTCGCCACGATCAATGCCATGGCCGAGGAAGGCATCGTCGAGAATGCCGCGCGTATTGGCAACGAGGTGCTGGCTCCTGCGCTGCGGGAGATGGCCGCGAAGCATCGCTGCGTTGGCGAGGTGCGCGGCGCGGGCGTGTTCTGGGCAGTCGAGCTGGTTGCCGATCAAGTGACACGTAGCCCGCTGGCACCCTATGGCAGCTCCAGTGAGGCAATGAACGCGGTGGTTTCGGAGTGCAAGAAAGCCGGGTTACTACCATTCGCGAACTACAACCGCATCCATGTCGTGCCACCGTGCATCGTCACCGACGAGCTGGCGCGCGAAGGCGTGGCGATCCTGGATCGCGCGCTGGATGTCGCCGACGCAATGCTGCCTACCGGCTAGCTGCCGAGCTCGCCGGAAATACCCCGTTCAAGCGCGGCGCGGGCACGCTCGGGCAGCACGAGTAGCCCGTCGAGTTCGCGCCGCGCCAAGCGGTAGGCCCTTTCACGTTCCTGCGGTGTCGCCGCACCGTCCGCCGACACCCGCAGCAGGCGTTGCGCTCGGGCGAGTCGTTCCTGCTCCTCGCCGGAGAAGCCGGTGCGCCGTCGCCTGATCGCTTCGGCTTCAGCGACATCGAATGCAGTGGCGTACTCCTGGACCGCATCCAGATACTGGCCCGTTGCGTCGCGGTCGTCGACGAGGTCGGCCACGTCGGCTGGGCGCAGGAAGTCCGCGCGCAGTTTGGCCCGATGGAACCGCTCGGTGAGTGGGTCGCGCATGTCGGTCATCAGCGGGTAGTCGAGCAGCCTGGCGACGTCGAGCTCGTACTCCAGCCAACGGGTATCGGTCCGGTCATGCTCCTCGATCGTGCGAGTGATCGCCCGCCGCGGCGCTGCGTCGCTGCTGGGCCGTGGGTCAGCTATGTGCGGGAGCTGACCTGCCTGGCGACTACGCGCAGACGCGATCGCCCTGAAGGCCGCATAGCCCACGCCGGCCAGCGGCACGAGCACGATCAGCAGCTCGGCCAGCCGGAAGAACAGTCCCATCAGGCCAGGATGCCACCACCGTGATCTACTGACGTTTCCGCCGGTCGGGTTTCATGCTGCTCGGCCGGGTAGAAGTGGGCAGAGTCCGCCTCCTATGAGCTGTGCTCACGCTCCACCATTGGCAGCACCTCATGCGCGAGCAGCTCGATGGTCCGGCACACGATCCGTTGCTCCATGCCCATCCACTGGACCCTCGCGACCAGCCGAGTGAACCCGGTCGCGCGCGCCAGCCTTACCAGCTCCTCTGCGCACTCGCGGGGCGACCCGATGATCACTCTGCCCGCCAGCAACTCAGGAATACCTTCGGCCGCAGCAGGATCACCGACCACCTCGGTGAACAACCCCCAGCGGTCGAAGACCTTGTAGCTGGCCTGTAGGTAGGGCACCGCATCGCGGATCGCGGTGGCGCGGTCCTCGGCCACCACGATGTTGCGTAGCAAAGGAAAGTCGGTCGGCCGCGGCTTCCCCAGCGCATCCAGCCGCGCATCGAACGTCTTCGCTTGTTCGACGATCACTGTCTCGGTGAGGTGCGATGAGGCCACCCAGGTGTCGCCCACGGAGGTATCGGCAAGCTCGGCGGCCCGCTCCACAGACCGGATCACGCTCCCGCCCAACCATATTGGCGGTCTTGGCCGCTGGACCGGCCGCAGCGCGAGCGAGGCGTCCTCAACCCGGTAGTAGCGGCCATCGAAGCGCACGCGATCCTGCGACCACAGGCGCGCCACAAGATCGAGCGACTCGGTGAACCGCCCGACACGTTCGCGACGGTCGATGCCGAGCAACGCGAACTCGTCACGGGCCCAGCCTGTTGACACCCCCAGGATGAACCGGCCTTCACACAGCACATCGAGAAACGCGCCGTCAGTCGCAACCTGCAGTGGGTGGTGGTAGGGAAGAACCAGCATGCACGTCGACAGCGACATGCCGGCCGCCGCTGGTGCAAGATGGGCGAGTGTCTGAAACGGCGGCAACCACGCCGCCGAACCGTACGACAGGTGGGTTCCGATTGCGACACCGTCGTATCCCGCGGCCCGGGCAATCGACACCTGCTCCACATGTTCGGCCAACCGAAGGTCCAGCGGATCACCCGGTGGGTGCTCCGGGTTGATGAACAGTGTCAACCGCATGCGGCCAGCATAGTTACGCAGGCCCTGCCGGACCCGCGTTGTTGGCGAGCCAAGCCGTGGAAATCCACGCTATTACAGGTTTGTGGTCGGCTGAGCGCTCCATTCCGGTTCGGCCGCGAATGTTCTTCACAGGGCGGACTCCAGCCACCACACGCGGCCGCACCAGCCGCCCCGATTGCGTGATCGTATGCTCCTGAAAGCTGCCGGTCACTGAAGGAGCCTGTGTGCAAGCGATTCCCGTCATCGCCCTGACTGGCTATCTCGGTGCCGGTAAGACAACCCTGCTCAACCACGTGCTACGCAGCCCCGGCGCACGGATCGGTGTAGTCATCAACGACTTTGGCGAACTCAACGTCGACGCCGGGCTGGTGACAGGACAGGTGGACGAGCCTGCCTCGATCGCCGGTGGGTGCATTTGCTGCCTGCCCGACGACGGCGGACTCGACGTTGCCCTGGCCCGCCTGGCCGATCCCAAGCTTCGCCTCGACGCGATCGTCGTCGAGGCCAGCGGTCTGGCTGACCCGGTAGCGATCTCCCGCATCATCCGCTTCAGCGGCGTCGACGGAGTACGCCCGGGCGGGGTCGTCGATGTGCTCGACGCCGCAACTCATTTCGACGCCGTCGACCGGGACGCCACCCCGCCGGCACGCTACGGCGCCGCAACCCTGGTGGTGGTCAACAAGCTCGACCAGATCCCCGAAGGCGAACGCGCTGCTGTGCTGCAGCGCTTCCAGAACAGGGTCCGTGAACGCAACCCTGATGCTCAGGTGGTGGGTGCTACGGCGGGTCGGATCGACCCCGCTCTGCTCTACGACGTGTCCGTCTCCGGCGAAGAGTCGGGCCAACTGACGTTCCGCGAGTTGCTCTTCGACACCGAGCCGGCTACGCCCCGCACCCAAAACCACGATCCCGCCCACGCGGATTCCGTCACGGTTGTCACTGAAGGCGGCGTGGACCCCGGCGCCGTCATCGATTTGCTTGAGCAACCCCCTCCGGGGGTGTACCGGTTGAAAGGCGCCGTCGCTGTGCGCTACCGGGCCAGTACCCGCGTCTACGTCGTCAACGTCGTAGGTCCGTCCATCCACATCGCCGCCGCACCTGCCCACATGTCCGCCAACTGCCTTGTCGCGATCGGCATGAGGCTGGATGTCGACGACGCCCGGGAGCGAATGAGCTCCGCGCTCGCCCCGGTCGCCGGAACCGCATCCGCGCAAGGCATTCGTCGGCTGCAGCGCTATCGGAAGCTGAGCATCTGATCACCCGTGCCGCCACCGATAATTCTGGCTTTACCGGGGTTATCCTTTCGTATGACTTCGGTGTTGACAGTGAACACCGCTCAGGTACCGGTCGACCTGGGCGAGCTACGTTCCGGTATCCACAAACGCCCCAGTTCCGAGCCCTCGATGGTCCGCGCACCGGGCCCCAGGCAGGGCGGTTTGGGTAGTGGCGTCGTGGGGGACGCGATCTGTAACCCGCGACACCACGGCGGCGACGACCAGGCGGTGTACGCCTACGCCCGCGAAGATCTCGACTATTGGCAGTCCCAGTTGGACCGCGAGCTCACCAACGGCATGTTCGGGGAGAACATCACCACATCCGGCGTGGACGTCACCAACTGCCTCGTCGGTGAACGCTGGTCGATCGGGTCCGACGGATTGGTACTGGAAGTCACTAGCCCACGGATGCCGTGCAAGACCTTCGCGACGTGGCTGGGTATTCCCGGGTTGATCAAGACGTTCACCGCCGCGGCGCTCCCTGGCGCCTATTTCCGGGTGATCGAGCCAGGAACCGTCCACGCCGACGACCGAATCGAGGTCACCGACCGTCCGGATCACACGGTGACGATCGGCGCCGTGTTTCGCGCTCTCATACTCGAGCCCGACCTGTTGCCCACCTTGGCGGCGGCCGACGCCCTGCCCGAGGAGATCAAGCAGAAGGTCGCGCGTCGGCGACGCGACAACTGATTCGGGCCGCGAGTTGATTCGCGTGCGGGAGGGGTCTGTCAGAGCCGGCAGAGGCCCGCCTTCACCACAAAGGGTTTTAGTGAAACGGGTTGCTATTGGACTGCCACTCGGCGGATTCCGGCCTCGGGCCGAATCGCCGGATGTAGTCCTCCTCGACGTGCGCCTTCTTCTTGCGATTGATCACGTCGACCAGTTTCGGATCTAGCCCGTGCTGTGCCAACCGGTGTCGGCGCCACACCTTGTTGAGCGCGAATGCCATCAGCAGACTCCATAAGTAGATCGGCACCGTCATCTCCATATGTACGTACAACGACGCGGGCAGCAGCCAAAGTGGTGCGAGGAGGAAGAGCGGCGGTACCGCCATTCGGATCATGTGCCGGCGCACCGCACCCTGCGCGGCGAGATCCTCGGCGACCCACCTGCGCATCGAGGACGGCAGGAGACGTCCATACGAGTACCCGATGTTTTGCAGAAACGACGGTCGGTCCGTAGCCACTTTGGTTCCCCTGTCAGCGGTCGGTTTCGGTATCAGAACTCCCCGCCGCCAACGCCGCGGAGTTGATGGAGGTGAGTGCACGTTCGCGCGGCGCGGCGCGGGCCCCGCTCAACTCGACATGGGTCAAGCGCTCGTCGGCTGCGCTTCTGGTCCGGGTGATCAGCCCCAGGGGCAAGTGCAGACACAAGTTTCATCGTACCCAAATGGATAGGGTGTGAGTCACCTCTGCACTACAGGCGGCTGACGGCGAAACCCGCGCCCTCGTTGACACTTCCGTTTAACGCGTACATCGCGTGCGCGAGGTTCGGTCCGCCGCCGGGTACGCCCGAGCAGATCGAATCGCCCCGGTCGCACAGTTCCAGAGTCTTGGGGTCGTACAGCGGGCCGATGGTGACCGCGGGCGCCCCGAACCGGCTCAGGAATTCAGCCGACGGGGTGGCGAAGAGGACGACGGCCGCCACATGGTCAGCGACTTCCGGCGGCATTGGTTGCGACACTGACTCAGCAGGCACGCCCGCAGGCGCCTCCGCGGAGGTCACGAAGCCGGACACAATCGCGCCCTGGGAATATCCGCCCAGAACCATCTTGGTGTCAGGGCAATTGGCAACCATGGTCTGCACGTGATCGGTCTCGTCCCGGATCCCGTCGACGACCGTCGATGCGAACCCGATCTGGTCAGCGAAGTTGTCTCCTGCGGGATAGTTCACTGCGTAGACGCCTACCGTCCTGGGGCCGGCCTGGGCGCGCACAGCGTCGACAAAGGCCTGTCCGATCCCCCCGACGCCGGGGGCCTCACCGGTCCCCCGGGCGAACACCACCTCGACATCAGGACATGGCTGCGCCACGGCGGTCGGAGCAGCGACACCGACGAGCGTCGTCCACAAACCCAGTGCCGCGACAACACCGCCACCGCGAACCAATCGTCGACCTGTCATGAGGGCTCCATTCTTTTCACCGGCGCACAACGGGAAGGGCGCCAGTCAAGCAATACCCCAAAGGTCGCCAAAACTGAACGGCCTGGGCCAGCCGGAGCACGTCTTTGTCGATACTGCCCGGCTACCGAGCCAATCAGCACCCCGATCCCCCACCACCGATTGCCCCGCGCCGCAGCGGCATTGGAAAGTTTATGCCGCCTTCGCTTGTGAATTGCCGTTCTTGCGCAGTTCTTGGCGCATCGTCTCGTTCTTGTTCGAAGAATCGGGCATCGGCGCCTCCCGTATCCTGATGTTTGATTCGTTCAAAGGGACCGACCGGACGTGCGCCAAAACGCGGCGTGCACACAACACGACTTCGCCGGTGCCTGCCGATGCGGGAGAGGAGAGCACAGTGCGTACCGAATTCCACCAGCAGCTGGACTCACTCAACGCTGACCTCGCCCGCATGTGCGAACTGGCGGGGGATGCCATGCAGCGCGCCACGCTCGGTCTTCTCACCGTGGATCTCGACGCTGCTGAGCGGGTCCTTTCCGAGTTGGAGGTGCTGGCCCGACTGCGCCGCGACGTGGACCATGCGGCGCTGTCGGTGCTAGCACGGCAGGCACCAGTCGCCAGCGACCTGCGCGTGGTCGTGGCTGCCGTCCACATCAGCTCGGACGCCGAGCGGATGGGCGGACTCGCCGGGCATGTCGCCCGCATCGTCCGACGGCGTCACCCGGAATCCGTGCTTCCGAACGAGGTCGTCAGTCAGTTCTCCGAAATGGGCAGCCTCGCCGTCGATTTAGCTGACGATGCCGCCTCTGTCATTGTCGATGGAGATCCGGTGCGGGCGAGCCGAATACGCGACGACGACGAGGCGATGAACGACATGCACCGCCGACTGTTCAACACCGTGATGTCGCCTGGGTGGAGCCATGGCGTTCCGGCCGCGGTCGACCTGGTGTTGTTGGGCAGGTTCTACGAGCGGTTCGCCGACCACGCGGTGGCGATCGCGGCGCGGGTGTTGTTCCGCAGTACGGGACAGACAGCGCTGGATCCTGACTGACCCCGGGTCTAGGCGACCACCAAACAGCGCACGCCCCGCCTGCACCTGCGGCTCGCTGACCATCTTGCGCGTAGTCGCCGCCAATTAGGCTACAGAAATGAGTCTCGTCATATATGAGCTGGACAACCATATTGCCACGATCACCCTCAACCGTCCCGAGGCGAGCAATGCGATCAATGGGGCGCTGCGGACGGAGCTGAACGCCGCCTGGAACCGATTCCGAGACGACGAGGATGCATGGGTCGGGATTTTGAACGCCAACGGCAGGGTCTTCTGCGCCGGCGGCGATCTCAAGGACGGTGAGGGCTCAGTCGGCACGTTCGGCGGAACATTCTGGGAGAAACCGACCATAAACTCCTTCGAGAGCGGAATGGAGCTGTTCAAGCCGACCATCGCCGCGGTGCAAGGTCCGTGCATCGGCTATGGCCTGACCGGAGTTCTGTTCTGCGACTTTGTGATCGCCAGTACGGAAGCAACATTCTCCTTCCCCGAGGTCTCGCTTGGCGTCCCCACCATCGTCGGTGCGATCCGACTGCCTGAACGGATTCGATGGGCTGACGCAATGGAGCTGCTCCTGACGGGCAAGCCGATGACCGCCGCGCGCGCCAAGGAGGTGGGCCTGGTATGGAAATTGGTGGAGGCCGCAGAACTAGCCGCCACGGCGCGGGCATGGGCCGAAACCCTCACCGCGGCAGCGCCGCTCGCTCAGCGAGCCACCAAGGAAGTGGCGTGGCGGACGGCCGACATGGGCTGGACCGAGTCGGTTCGCTTCGGTGAGGTCATGCGCAAGGTGGCCGGAGCGACCGCAGACGCGAGAGAAGGCCTCCAGTCCTGGGCGGAGAAGCGCAGACCGGATTGGAAGGCCCGCTGACACGGCGTTAGATGCTGCTATGTGTGCTGCCGATCACGGGCCATCGACTCGTGCGCAGATACATGTATGTGCTATGCATATATAGTGTCACAGTCCCGCTACGACAGCCTCGACGAGCTGTTAACGCGCATCCATCTTGCGCGACAGAGGCCGAACTGGCGGAACCGGCTGCTCGACGGCGCCGGACCGGTGACGAACGTAACGACGCTGCGAGTACTGCGCGCAGTCGAGGAGTGCCGGCGCAGCGGTGGCGGGGCATCGATCCGTGATGTCGCCGAGTTCATGGCCGTTGAGCACTCGACTGCCAGTCGCACTGTCGGCACCGCCGTTGCAGCCGGACTGTTGACGAAGGCCTCCGCCGCCGACGATCAACGGCGATGCGCTCTGGTGTTGACCGATATCGGCCGCAAGGCGCTGGCCACCGTCGCTAATAGACGGCGCGATCTGGTCGCTGAGACAGTCGCCGACTGGCCCGACACTGACGTCGACACGCTGGTCGTCCTGCTGGACCGGCTGACCAAATGCTTCGAGCGCGTCGCGGACGAATGATCACCGAAACAACCACCCCGCCGGCAACTGCCCCGCCGCGGGCTGCGGCAGGGCTGCTGTTCGACCCGGTCTTTGGTGCGCTGTTCTGGGGCAAGATGTTCGCCGTTGTCGCGGTGTGGACCCACGGCATCGTCGCGGCGATCGTGATGTACGAGGCCACGCGCTCAGCTCTGATGGTCGGCCTTGTCGGCGTCGTGCAGTTCGCGCCGCAGCTGATCTTGAGCCCCACCAGCGGCAAGTGGGCCGACACCGGGAATCCGGCGCGTCAGATATTACTGGGCAGGGTGATGTGCGTCGCGGGGTCCGGATCCGCTGCGGCATGGCTGTTCATCGAACCGGGACTCCAGGGGATGTCAGTAGCGATACCGATTCTCATCGGTACTGCGCTGGTCGGGTTCGGCTTCGTAGTCGGCGGGCCCGCAATGCAATCGATCGTGCCTGCCCTGATCCGCGACGGCGAGCTCCCTACCGCGATGGCGCTCAACAGCATCCCAATGACGATTGGGCGCATCGTCGGCCCCGCGACCGGCGCCTATCTGGCGGCACACGTTGGTCCGGCTGCCGGTTTCGCCGTCAGCGCCGGCCTGCACCTCGTCTTCGTGATCTTCCTGATCGCCGTGCGTTTCCCGTCACCGCGGGAGCGGCGCTCGGGGGCGGACTATCGCGTCCGGGCGGCGGTCAGGTACGTCTGGGGTGACCGCCCGTTGCTGCTGGCATTGATCGCGGTGACGACCGTCGGTTTCGCGTCGGACCCGTCGATCACGTTGACGCCCTCAGTGGCCGATGGGCTCGGCGGCGGCGCTGGACTCGTCGGGACATTGTCGGCGGTGTTCGGCATCGGCGCCGCGGTCGGAATGATCGTGCTGGCGCTGATGCGGGGCCGGCTGGCCTCCTCGCGCGTGTCTTCGATCGGGCTGGCAGGGCTCGGCGCTGGATGCGCGCTGCTCGCCGTGGATTCCGGGCACGCCGCCGCAATGGCGGGGTTCGCCCTGGCAGGCTTGGGCTTTGGCTGGGCTATGACCGGACTGAGCACCGTGGTGCAGGAACGTGCACCGGAGGAGTTGCGGGGCCGGATAATGGCGCTCTGGCTGGTGGGATTTCTCGGCTCGCGGCCAATCGCGGCGGTGCTTCTCGGTGGAACCGCAGACGCGGTCAGCGTGCAGGCGGCGTTCTCGGTGGCGGCGGTACTGACTCTCGCCGTGGCGTTCTGGTGTCGGCCATCGAATCTGGTCGGCCCGCTGCCCGCGCACATCTAGCGAGGTAGGGCAGCCCTATTGATCCGGGTTCTCTTCTGAGACGGCGAGATCCGGCGGAAGCCCCAGCGCCACTGTGAGCTCGAGGATGACATTGGGATCTTTAAGGGTGTCGCCGTAGAGCTCGCGTAGTTGGGTCATGCGATACCGCACGGTCTGAGCATGCACGAACAGATCGGCGGCGACGGCGTCGCGCTGGCCTTGGTGCAGTAGCCAGGACCGCAGAGTTTCGGTCAGCCGTTCCGCGGTGCTGGCCCGCAGCTGTGAGAGTGGCTCCAGTGCTCGGCGGCGCAGATCGTCGGCTGCGGCACGGTCGGCGCCGAGGACCAACTCGACGAGGTGTTCGTCGGCATCGACGACCTCAGTGCCGCTGGCGATAGCCAACTCTCGGGACTGGACCGCCCGCCGGTAGGAGGTCCGCGCCTGTGTCCATGGCCGCGCCGGCCCGACCCACGCTCGCCTCCCCTTTAGAGTGCGGAGCAGTTGGCTTCGTAACGGCCCGCCCATATCGGGCACAAATAGCAGGGCGAGAGACTCAGCCGGATCGACGCCGGGCAGATCTTCACTCAGCTGCAAAGTCGACGGGCCGAAGCCCGACGCCAATCCCCGAATCTGTGCAGCGGGAAGAAGTACCGCGGTCAGGGATTTCGGTGGCAGCCAGTCAGCCTCCTCCGCGCTACTTTGCAGGGTCTCGACCGCCTCACCGGCAACTAAGTTCTGCCCGAGCCGTTCGAGATAGCGCTCCCTGACCCGCCCGGTGGTGGCCAGTTCGTCGGCGTGTCCGGTGACACTCGACGCCGACAGTTCGTCGATGAATGCGAACACCAACTCGGCGAACCGAGCGATCCCCGCCGCGGGAAGCCCCGCGTCGACTGCGGTGGAGGACAGCTCGCGCCAGGCCACCCGGGCGCCGACCCGATAGGCCGCCAGCAGAGCGTCGACGGAACGACCGTTGCGAGCTTCCCCGCGGCCGAGTTCGTAGGCGCCGTCCAGAGCGGGCGACAACTGCGTTTCGGCATCCGTGCCTTCTGTGCGAATCGCCAGTCGCAGGAAGGCGCCGAGCGCCATCTGAACCGCGTTTTCGATGTTCTGCCCCATCCGCCCGCTGAACGCATCGGCATAACTCGGAACCTCTACGGTGACGGCCGCAACAGTGCGCTCCGCCATCCGGGGCAGCACCGCCTGCAACGCCAGCACCACGTCATCCGCCAGCTCCAATCCAGTGAATCGACGCTCTGGATCTGACGAAGAATCCGACATAACTGTTCCCTTCGAACAAATATCTTTCCAGCACTTCACGCATTCCAGCCAAGAATATATCGGCTCTGATAACTCACTATTGGGCTATGACCACAACAGCACCCCGACCCACGGCCGTCGGCGGACCCAGGGCCGTCGGCGCGTTGCGTGACCGAGTCATCAAGTTCGCCGAACGGGTCACCACCCCACTGGTCCCCGCCGACTACCTCGACATCATCGACCCGCTGCGCTCGGGCACCAATCTGCGCGGTCGCATAGTCGCCATCTGCCCCGAGACCCGCGACGCCGTCACTGTGGTGATCAAACCCGGCAGCGCCTGGCGCGGCCACACTCCAGGGCAATATGTGCGGATCGGGATCGATGTCGATGGTGTCCGGCAGTGGCGGGCATACTCGCTTACCTCGAAAACCAACCGGACCGACGGTTTCATCGCCATCACCACGAAGGCCATCCCCGGGGGCAAGGTCAGCAACCACCTCGTCCGGCGCGCCACCGTCGGCACCATCGTCCAACTCGATCAGGCTGCAGGCGACTTCACTCTCAGCCACCCAACCCCACCCAAGATTCTGTTCCTCACGGCAGGTAGCGGTATTACCCCGGTGATGGGCATGCTGCGCAACATTGCCGACAGGGACTCCGACATCGTCGTCATACACTCCGCGCCCACCAAGAATGACGTCATTTTCGGTGCGGAACTGCGCTTGATGGCCAGCCAAGGCCGAATCCGGCTGGTGGAGAAGCACACCGATGCCGACGGCATCCTCGACGTCACCCACCTCGACGGCCTTGTCGAGGACCTCGCGGAGCGCCAGACCTGGGCCTGCGGGCCTGCCGGACTGCTCGATGCCCTCGATCAGCGTTTCACCCAAGACGGCATCGCCGACCGCCTGCACACCGAGCGCTTCCGCCCGACCATCATCGCCACCGGCGACGGAGGCACCGTGACCTTCGCAAAGACCGGCGCCGTCGCCGAAGCCGGCGGCGCCCAGACACTTCTGGATGCCGGCGAAGCCGCTGGTGTTCTTATGCCCTCGGGCTGCCGGATGGGCATCTGCTTCGGATGTGTCGCACCGCTCCGTCAAGGTTCCGTCCGCGATCTGCGCACCGGCGAGATCACCACCGCCGCCGACGGCGTGGTCATCCAAACCTGCGTCTCAGGCGCCGCGGGCGCCTGCGACATCGATCTTTGAACCACCGCGACCTGTGAACGACGACTCCAAGGAGACTCGAACATGACTACTCTGCATGCCACCCAAGCAGACCCGACCGCCCACCTCACCTCGGCTGACATCGAGAATCTCGGCCGCGAACTCGATGCCATCCGAGCCGAGGTCATCGCCAGCCGCGGTGAGCGCGACGCCGCCTACATCCGCAAGGTGATCGACGGCCAGCGCAAACTCGAGCTCGGCAGCCGCGCCATCCTGCTGTTCTCGCTGTTCCCGCCGGCGTGGATCGCCGGCACCGTCGGGCTCTCCATCTCCAAGATCGTCGAGAAGATGGGGATCGGCCACAACGTTCTTCACGGCCAGTGGGAGTGGATGCGCGACAACAAGATCCACTCGACCAGCTGGGAGTGGGACAGTGCGTCGCCCTCCGAGATGTGGAAGCACTCCCACAACGAAGTCCACCACACTTACACCAACGTGCTCGGCAAGGACCACGACCTCGGCTACGGCATCATGCGCGTCGACCAGGCCCAGAAGTGGATGCCGTTCTACCTCGCGCAGCCGCTCTGGAACTTCATCAACGCCTGCCTGTTCCAGTACGGCATCGCCGCCTACGACCTCGAGATCGGGAAACATCTCAAGGGCCGTGGCGACAAGGAAAAGTTCTACCGCAACGGCAAGAAGGTGCTCGCCAAGGTCCGCCGCCACGTGACACGGGACTACATACTGCACCCGTTGCTGTCGGGTCCCTCGGCACCTACCACCATGACCGCGAACATGACTGCCAACCTGGTACGCAATCTGTGGACGCACTCAGTCATCATGTGCGGTCACTTCCCCGAGGGGGTCCAGACGTTCGAGCGGACCTCTATCGACGGCGAGACGCATGGCCAGTGGTACCTGCGCCAGATGCTGGGATCAGCGAACATTTCCGGAAGCCCGTTGCTGCACTTCATGACTGGAAACCTATCGTTTCAGATCGAGCACCATCTGTTTCCCGATCTGCCCAGCAACCGCTACGCCGAGATTGCGCCGAAGGTTCAGGAACTGTTCGGTCGCTACGGCCTAACTTACGTCAGCGGTTCGCTGCCGAAGCAGGTTGCATCGGCGTGGAAGAAGGTGTTCACACTTTCACTACCGAACGACTTCGCGCGCAAAGCCAGAACAGCGGCGTCCGCTACGTCCGTCACACGCGCCGTATTTGGCACTTTGCCGAACTTCACCGATGCCGCATAGCGGCACCCGGTGTTGGTCCGGACCAGCTGCGTAGGCACCCGGTGCCCTGTCCTCGGACGGAGCGCATGACATCTGAAACGGTCTTTACACCAATTCCGCGATGCTACGGTGCACGAAAGCTCCGAATACGGTTCGTTCCGGGCAAAGGGAGAATATGCGAAGCAGCACCTATGTGTTGGCAACCGCGGCGATGGCTGTCGGTCTCACTGCAGCCGGGTGCGGCAGTTCTACCGACTCGAGCACGGGGGCCGAAACGAAAACGGTCACGGTTTCCCCGTCGGAGACAGCAACCACCGACGCTACGACCGGCGCCACACAACCGACCCCAACGACGTCCGCAAGCGCCAGCAGCGATTTGCAGTCTCTAATACCCACGCCGGCGGACACCCAGCAAACCAACGGTCCTGACTCCCTTGAGGAGGACGGTGTCCACATGTATTTCCAGGTCAACGGATCGCCCGGCGCGACCATGGACTCGTACAAAACCGGCCTCGAAGACAAAGGCTGGTCAGTGACAGTCCAGGACGCCGGCGGCGGAGGCGGCGGTGGCGGCGCGACCTACACCGGGACCAACAGCGACGCCTACGGAGTGTTTACCGGCGGAGGCTACAGCAGCACGACCGATATCGATGCCTGCGTTTGGCCGACGAAGCCGTCGAATACCAATTGCGGTGACTGACACCGGCGAGAAACACCGCTATGCATCGACAAGTACGCGGTCGTAGGTTCGTCAGGATTCTGGGGTATCGGGCATATCGCTAACTAGGCTGGTACTCAAGATGTCTCACCCAATGAATGCTCCGCTGCTCGACGATCCGGGCGACCTGTCCGCGCTGCGCGCCAAGGGCGCCGACCCCGACGATGTGTTCGCCTCCTTCGCCGCATGGGCCGAGGCGAGCGGCACCGCGCTCTACCCCGCGCAAGAGGAAGCCCTGATCGAACTGGTCAGCGGCGCGAACGTGGTGCTGGCAACACCGACGGGCTCGGGCAAGTCTCTGGTGGCCACCGGCGCGCTCTACGCCGCACTGGCTGGAGTCGGTGCTGGCGAGGGACGGCGCAGCTACTACACCGCGCCGATCAAGGCACTGGTCAGCGAAAAGTTCTTCGCGCTGTGCGGGATCTTCGGGGCGGACCACGTCGGGATGCTCACCGGCGACGCCTCGGTCAATGCGGGCGCGCCAATCATCGCCTGCACCGCGGAAGTCCTGGCAAATATTGCGCTGCGCGAGGGGGACCAGGCCGATATCGG
>CAXMSM010000086.1:0-3445 GCA_964195655.1 uncultured Gammaproteobacteria bacterium
ATCAAGTCCTGCGACCTCACCGTGTCGACCGCGTCCCGCACGGTCACGATCGCCGGCAGGCCGATCAACCTCACCAATCGCGAGTTTGACCTGCTGCTGTTTTTCCTCACCCACACTGACGCCGTCTTCACCAGGGAGGACCTTCTCCGGCAGGTCTGGCGTTGGGATTTCGGAGACCTTTCCACAGTGACGGTGCACGTCAAGAGACTGCGCTCGAAACTCGGTGAGCGACATCGGGTACAGACGGTGTGGGGTCGCGGCTACATGTGGACCTCCGACCCCGCGAGCGCTGGGCGGCCGGATGCCGACGGCTGACTTCTGGGAGATCGTCGGTTGGGCGCTGGCCTGCTCGATGCCTGTGGTCCTGACCGGTGCCGTGATCATCCGGCTGGCTCGGTCGTGGTCGCTGGCGCTGAGCATGGTGGCTCTGGTGCTGATACCGGTGCTCGCGACGTTCACCGGGGTGCTGGGCGCAAGTGGATTCATGGTTACCGAGACCTTCGAACGGACGGCCGTCGTTCTGGTCGTCGTCTCCATCGTCACGATCCCCGCGGCCGTCATGCTGGGCCGTTACCAGGCGCGTCGCACCGTCTGGGAGGCCCAGATCCGCGATTCCGAGCGCGCCGCCGAACAGTCGCGTCGGCGCCTGGTCGCCTTCGTCAGCCATGATCTGCGCACCCCCCTGGCAGGTATCCGGGCGGTGTCGGAGGCGATCGCTGACGGTGTGGTCCCCGACGATGAAGTGCAAGAGCATGCCAAACACATTGAGCACGAGTCAGTTCGGCTTTCGGAAATGGTCGACGACCTGTTCGAGATATCGAAGATCAACGCGGGCGCACTGACCCCGTTATTCGACAAGGTCGCGCTCGACGAGGTTGTCGATGACGTGCTCGCCGCGCACCGGATCGCCGCTGAACGCGCCGGGGTAAAGCTCAAGGCCAATCTTCCGGAGCAGCCGGTCCGGGTGGTCGGTAGCAATCGCGCATTGGTTCGAGTGCTGTCCAACCTGGTGGCCAATGCCATCGCGCACACGCCCGCGGGCGGCAGCGTCGAGTTGGCGCTGGGCGCCGACGAGGACAGCGCGTGGGCCCGCGTCGACGACACCGGAGTCGGCATCGACGAAGCAGACTTGCCGAGGGTGTTCGACGTTGCCTACCGTGGATCGAATAACCGTGTGCCGCGAACGGATTCGTCGTTGCCGAGTGGGTCGGGTCTCGGGTTGGCAATCGCCGCGGGGCTGGTTCAGGCCCACCGTGGCACGCTGTCTGCGCACAACCTTCCGACCGGTGCACGCTTCGAAGTCCGCCTGCCACTGGCCAGCGACTAGGGTTCGTCCGGGCCGCTGAAATGCCTCCGCGGCTTTGCGCCGCCGAAATAGCGCGCCTGGTCGCTGCGGGGCGCATTTCACAGCCAGGAACGCTACTCCGCGGCGACGTCAGGTGGGTAAGGAGTTGCTCAGCCGCTCAGCGGCGGCCAGGTAGTCCTCGATGAACTCCCGCACCACCTCGCGCGCGGGCTTCACCTTGTTCATCAACCCGACGCCCTGCCCGACGAAATAGGTTGCCAACGCCTTGGCCCCCTCGTGCCCCTGCGATGCCAACACGTCGATCCGGCGGATCACCGGCTCGCACAGCATCGACTGCAGCGGCAAGGGCAGCGGCTGCTGTCCGCCGGGGTTGGGTGTCCATGCGTCCGTCCAATCGGACGCCAACTGACGCGACGGCTTGCCCGTGCGGCCCGCGGAGCGCACGGTGTCCCGGGAGGTGGCCGCCAGCATCTTGGCTACCGTGTGCGGCGCCGTCTCGGCCTCCTCGGTGGTCAGCCACACCGAACCGGTCCAGGCGCCCGCCGCCCCCATCGCGACCATGCCGGCCATCTGCCGGCCGGTGACGATACCGCCCGCGGCCAGCACGGGAACGGAACTGCCGATGGCCTCGAGCGCCTGCAACACTTCGGGTACCACGACCAGCGTGCTGACTTCGCCACAGTGCCCGCCGGCTTCGGTGCCCTGCGCGACGATCAGGTCCACCCCGGCGGCGACCTGTTTGACGGCGTGCTCCTTGGCGCCGACCAGAGCCGCGACCGGGATGCCACGCTGCTTGCCGGCCTCGATCATGTAGTCCGGCGGTACGCCCAGCGCGTTGGCGATCAGCTTGACCGGGTGGGTGAGCGCGACGTCGAGCAGCTCGCGGCCGGTGTCGCCGGACAGTGATGCACCGCCGAGTCGCCGGCGGGACTCCGGTTCGATGTGGTGGGCCGCCAGCAACTCGTCGATGAGCTCGCGGTACCCCTGCGGAATACGGTCGGCCAGATCGGTCCTGGAGAGCTTCTCCCCCTTGCCCTCGAACTTGGCGGGCACGATCAGGTCCACTCCGTACGGTTTGCCGCCGACCGCGTCGTCGATCCAGGCCAGCTCCTGATCGAGCTGCGCGGGCGTGTATGCGGTCGCACCCAGCACGCCGAACCCACCGGCGTTGGTGACCGCGGCCACCACGTCACGACAGTGGCTGAAAGCGAAGAGCGGGAAGTCGATTCCGAACTGCTCGCAGATGTTCACCCCACCAGTATCACCCCCCCGCGATTTCGGTGCAGTTTGTCACGCTCAGCGTGACGAACTACGCCGAAATCCCCGCAACGGGGCGGTGGCGAACTCGCGCAGCCCGTCGGCCGGGTCGACGACAGCCCGAAAACCAAGCAGTTCAGCCGCCTTCGCCGGGTCGGCGACAATGTGACGAACATCGCCGCCGCGGAATTCACCGGTCACCACCGGCGTTGTGTTTTCCCGTTCATCACGTGCCCTACACAGTGCGGAGGCTACGTCGAGGATCGACACCGGCTGGCCTGAGCAGATGTTGAACGGGTTGAAACCAGGGGACCCCTCTAGTCCGGCCTCCACCGCAGCCACGTTCGCCGCGGCGACGTCGTCGACGTGGACGAAATCGCGCATCTGCCCACCATCCTCGAAAACCCTTGGAGCATTACCCGATTCGAGCGATGATCGGAAGATCGCCGCGACCCCCGAATAGGGAGTGTCGCGTGGCATACCAGGGCCGTAGACGTTGTGGTAGCGCAACGCGGTAACGACGCCTCCGACAGCCTCGCTCCATGCCAGCCCGTAGTGCTCCTGCGCGACCTTGCTGGCCGCGTACAGGCTGCGCGGCCGCAACGGCGCGTCTTCGCCGACCAGTTCCCACCGGACCTGCCCACCGCCGATCGGACAGCGGTGATCGAACACTCCGCTGTCAAGGTCCTCGCCCCGACGCGGCAGCGGGTCGACCGCGCCGTGCTCCGGA
This sequence comes from uncultured Gammaproteobacteria bacterium, assembly GCA_964195655.1. Taxonomy (GTDB): domain Bacteria; phylum Actinomycetota; class Actinomycetes; order Mycobacteriales; family Mycobacteriaceae; genus Mycobacterium. The sequence goes on from CAXMSM010000086.1 coordinate 3,294, forward strand.
CAGGCGTAACCCCCCTGCCCATAAACCACCATCGATGAGGCCAGCACCAATCGCCGGCAGCCCGCAGCGAACATCTCGGCGAGTAGCACCGCGGTGCCGAAATCGTTGTGGGACGCATAGGATGGACTGTCGGCGGCGTTCACCCCGGCGCC